>DASQAS010000161.1:0-1984 GCA_035635635.1 Myxococcales bacterium
GTTCCTGCGCAGATAGCCGGCTTCCAGAACCAGGACTCCCGGCGCCTCGATCTGGGCGGTGCAGGCGATGGTCGGGCGGCATGGCAACACTTCCGTGCTGCCCTCGGCGCGAAGCGAACCGGCGAGCGCGAGAAGCGAGATCGCGGCGAACCGGGGCCGCGAGCTGGGCGAGGCAAGAGACATCGCGGCGATGACTGAATGGGTCCCGCGGAAATTCCCGCGAGAATAACCAAGCGGCCTCCAGGTCTGACGGAGCAGCGGAAGGGCAGGTTGCTCGATGCTTGCGTGCGACGCGGCGATGGTGAAGGCGATCGGCGCCGGTCTACGGGATGCGTGCTTCACGGCAGGCCCAGGCGAGAACGCCTGGCAGGATGACGTGCCCGAGGTGCAGCAATCGCTGCGCTGACGGACATGTCCATCTCTATCGCTTGAATTCACCCTGCGAGGCCGGTCCGCCGGGGCGGTCTGGCAGCCATGGGTGGACGGAAGAGCTCTTATCGGGATCAGTATCCGTGGCTTGAACTTCCTACCTGCCCGCCGGGCCGGGTAAACTCGCCTCATGGGAATCGTCCTCAAGAGTGAGCGGGAGCTGGCGAAGATGCGGGAGGCGGGGCTCATCGTGCGGGCCGTGCTCGATGCGGTCGAGGCGGCGTGCGTGCCGGGGGTGACGACCGCGGAGCTGAACGCGATCGCCGAGCGCGAGCTGCGGCGGGCGAAGGCGACCTCGGCGTTTCTCGGGTACGCGCCGGGCGGGGCGACGCCGTATCCGGCCGTGCTTTGCACCTCGGTGAACGCGGTCGTCGTCCACGGCATCCCCGACCGGCGCCAGGTGCTGCGTGAAGGGGATCTGGTCGGGATCGACTTCGCCTGTTACAAGGACGGCTACTGCGCGGATGCGGCCCGAACGGTCGCGGTCGGCGTCGTGAGCGCGCCGGCCCGCGCCCTCGTCGCCGCCACCCAGGAGTGCCTCGAGCGCGCGATCCGCGCCTGCGTTCCCGGCGCACGGCTGGGGGACATCGGCGCCGTGATCCAAGGTCATGCCGAGGAGCTCGGCTACTCGGTCGTGCGCGAGTTCGTGGGGCACGGCATCGGGCGCGCCATGCACGAGCCGCCGAGCGTGCCGAACCACGGCCGCGAAGGGTCCGGCCTGCGGCTCCGGCCCGGGATGGTGCTGGCGATCGAGCCGATGCTGAACGTCGGAGGCGCCGACGTGCGGATGCTCCACGACGGCTGGACGGTCGTCACCGCCGACGCAAGCCTGTCGGCGCACGTCGAGCACACGGTCGCCGTGACCGACGCCGGGCCCCGGGTTCTCACCGCCGCCTGATCTGAAGGAGTCGCGTGACCGCCCGGCGGCTCGCGCGGGACGGCGAGCGCGTTCGCGGGATGGCGAGGAGCGCCCGGCCCGGCGACCTCGTCGACACCGCCGATTGGGTCCAGGCGGATCTCACCGACGCGGTCAGCCTGCGTGAGGCCGCCCGCGGCGTCGATTTCGCGGTCCACTGCGCCGCCAGCCGGTCTTGCCGAGAAGGTAGCCGCAGGTTGGTGCTTGCGCACGTGCGGGGGCATGTCGCAGACGAAGAATCCCGTGGTCTAGTGCGAGCACACCGCGCTGATCCCGTAGCGCCTTGGTAGCGCTACTCGTGGCGCCTGCGCCGCGGACCGAGATCCGGGTGCGTTTTCCGGCAAGCTCCTCGTCTACATGGATCGGAATGACGGGACGGTGAGCTACGACAATTACTGCATGGATCTCTCCGGGCAGGACTGGCACCTGGGCGAGAACGGCGACCTGCGTCGCCGCGCAGGTGCGGATCCATGCGAACCCGAGCCTGATCGCTCCGCTACTGTTTTGAGGAGAAGAGCGCCGCGGCGGCGCGAGAGGCGAGGAATGGACGGGCACGGTTGTTGCTGAATCCCTCGGTCGCAGGCGCACATGCGCCGAAGTCCAAGGGGGGAAGCGATGAAGAAGCTGTGGAGCGCAATC
>DASQAS010000162.1:0-4838 GCA_035635635.1 Myxococcales bacterium
CAATCACCGGGGAGGGCTCATGCAACGACGGATGCGGAATGGAAGCGCGGAAAGCAGAGCCGGACGATGCGCGGTCCTCGCGCTTGCGCTCGGGGTGGCGACTGCGCCCGGAGCAGCTCGCGCAGCCATGGACTGCGCGAGCCTGACGATGGTGACTCCGGAGGCATCCACGATCACCGCGGCGGAGATCGTCACTCCGCCGGCGACCATCGGCGGCGCTGCCGTGAGCGTGCCCTTCTGCCGCGTACGGGGCACCGCCAGGCCGTCTTTGGACTCGGAAATCAAGTTCGAGGTCTGGCTGCCGCCCACCGCGGCGGCCTGGACCGGCCGGATGAAGGTGAACGGCACCGGCGGCTATGCCGGAGCTACGCCCTACGCGCGCCTTGCGCAGGACATCGGCGACGGATTCATCACCGCCGGCAGCAACATGGGGCACGACGGCGGCGAGTCGGCGACCTGGACGCTGGGCCACCCGGAGAAGGTGAAGGACTGGGGCCTGCGGGCGCACTTCTCTGTGGCCACGGCGGCGAAGACACTGGGCAAGGCGTTCTACGGCCGGCCGGTCCAGCATTCGTACTTCGAGGGCTGCTCGAATGGCGGGCGCCAGGCGATGATGATGGCGCAGAACTACCCGGAGCTCTTCGACGGGATCGTGGCCGGCGCGCCTTCGATGTTCTACCCCGACCTGCTCTTCTGGCTGGTCTGGACGGGCAAGACCCTCACGCCGGTCTTCGGCCAGCCGGCCGCCCTGAGCCCCGCGAAGGCCGCCCAGATCACGCAGCGTGTGCTCGCCAAGTGCGACGCCATCGACGGTCTCGTCGACGGGCAGATCACCAACCCACGCTCGTGCAGCTTCGACATCGACTCGCTCGGGCCCGCCGGCGAGGGCCTGCTCACCGCCCAGGAACTCGCGACCGTCAAGGCGATGTACGCCGGCACCACCAACGAGGTCACCGGCGCGCAGCGCTACGCGGGCGCGATGTTCGGCTCGGAGGCGTTCTTCGACCCGAACTTCGCGGACAACGGGCGCTACGGCCCCTTCATCGGCCACTACGTGTATGGCGTCGACTGGTCCCTGGCCCAGTGGCGGGACCACATCAACTTCTCGAGCGTTTATGACGAATCGAAGAGGGCGCTCTCGCCGATTACTGCCGCGCCCAGCCCCGACATCCGGGCGTTCGTGAACCGCGGCGGCAAGCTGATCCACTACCACGGCTGGGGCGACTCGGTGGTGCCGCCGGGCGGCTCGGTCGACTACTTCTTCGCTCTGACCCAGTTCGAGCTGCTGCGCCACCTGCCCGACAAGGTCGTGGACCGCTACATCGAGAAGCTCACTCCGCAGCTCGTGGCTGCCCTGGCCGAGGCATTCGGCAAGCGGGTGCAGCAATACCACCGCTTGTTCCTGATGCCCGCAGTCAGCCACTGCGGCGGCGGCACGGGCCCGAACGCGATCGGCGGCGGCGCTCCCGAACCGCCGGCCGCGTTCCGCAATCCAGAGCACCACGTGGTTAGCGCCGTGATCAAGTGGGTCGAGCAAGGCGTGGCGCCCGAGAAGATCATCGCGACGCGTTTCGACGCCAACGGCAACGTGACCCGGTCGCGGCCGCTCTGCGCCTGGCCGGCGCAGGCGGTCTACAAGGGCCAGGGCAGCGTCGACGACGCGGCCAACTTCTCCTGCGCCACGCCGAAGGCGAACGAACGCACGGTCACCGACACCGACATCCTGCTGATCCAGAACTCACTGCGCCAGCGCGATCTGAAGCTGCCGAACCGTTAGCCGCTCCGCGCCGAAGGCGCGAAACTGCGGTTACGTTTTTCCTGATCTCCCGAGCAGCCGCCCGCCGCGAATTTCGCGGCGGGTGCGCTGTCACATTGCCGGTGGCCAATCCGTCGTCTACAACGGCCGCAGCTCGTCTCCGATGCGAATCTCGCCGTCCTCGAGCACGTCCGCCCGCAGCCCGCCACGGTTTCGCAGCGGGTCGAGCAGCGGCTTCGCGATCAAGCCTTCCAGGTAAGTGCACGGCTCGCAGAGCCGCTTGCCCTCGCAGAGCACGCGGCCGATGCGGAAGCGCTTTCCGACCAGCGAGTTCAAGGCGATGCCGCGGGTGGTGACGTTGCGGCGCGCCTCGCCGGGCTGCATCGCGATCCCGAGGGCGTCGCGCAGGACGTCGAGCACTTCCGCCTCGATCAGGGTGATCGCGCGGCCGGTGCCCGGCCTGGAAGAGAAATGCCCTCGCCCGGTCGCGTAGCGGTCTCCTTCCAGGCCGATTCCGGCGAGCACGCGGATCCGTTCCGCCGGCCGCATCGGCTCGCCTTCGCTGACCGCGACGTGGATGGTCTCGACGCGCCCCGGCTCGCTGGCCATGCGCAAGTCATATCAGGGCTCCAGCATCGTTGCTGTCGTCATCGATCGGCTCGGTCGGCGTCGTTCCTCACCTTTCGGCATCCGCCAGCACACGGCGCTCGAGCTCCGCGACCGCCGCGAGGAGCGCGCGAACCTCGGCGGCAAAGGCGGAGGGAATTCGCGAAGCGCGGAGCAACGCCCTCCCCGCGTCAGTGAGGCTGGCGTCCACCGCGAGGAGCTGGGTGCGTCGACGGTCGATGACGATCTCTTCCCGCATCCACATAGCATACGCCCATTCCGGCTTTCTCGCGCATAACCTTCCCGGACAGAGCGCTGCCGGGTCCTATCTCAGCGCGGGTGGGCGTCCTCGAAAGCCTCGACCCAGGTATCGCCCTGTCCCTCGACCTGCAGGCCGCCCGAAATCCCGTTTCCCACCTTGCAGGCGTAGCGTGCCAGGCGTCCGCGCAACGCCCGCGGCCGACGGGGAGGACGGAACTCGATGGTGCCCGCGGCTCCCCACCGCCTGAGCGCCTCCGCCCGGGCCTGTTCCTGCGTCATGTCCTTCATGGGATACCTTTGAACGGGAGAAGACCGAGCCAATCCTTCCTCACAAATATCACGAATCAGGCGAGGTCGGGTCGCGGCAGTCCGCGATCAGGTCCATAATGCAAGGAGATGCCGATGGTGAGCGAAGCCGAGCGGCGCATCGCGCTGTTCATCGATTTCGAGAATCTCGTCACCAATACCGGCATCAGCGCGGCCACTTTCGATCTCCAGCCGGCGATGGACCGGCTGCTCGAGCGCGGCAAGGTGGTCTTCCGCCGCGCCTACTGCGACTGGTCGCGCTTCCGCGAAGCGCCCCGCCGCTTGCACGATTTCGGGGTGGAGCTGATCGACGTTCCTCCTTCGACCCGGGCGGGAAAGAATGGCGCCGACATGCGGCTCGTGATCGACGCGCTCGAGCTCTGCTACGCGCGCGAGCACATCGACACCTTCGCCATCGCCTCCGGCGACAGCGACTTCTGCCCTTTGGCGTACAAGCTGCGCGAGAACAACCGCGTGCTGATCGGCCTGGGGGTGAAGGAAGCGACCTCGCCGCTCTTCGTGAAGGCTTGCGACGAGTTCGTCTACCTGAAGCCGCCCGGCGAGCGGAAAGCGGCCTCACGGCGCGAGGCGCAGAGGAAATCTCCCGCGCCCGGCGGCGGCAAGGAGATCCCGGCGATCGCCCAAGAGGTGGTGGCAAGCCTGCTCTCCCGAGCGACCGGGCCTTTGAACCCCTCGCTGATCAAGGAGACGATCGTCCGCAAGGAGCCGGACTTCGACGAGCGCGAGGCGGGGTTCTCGACGTTCAGCCGGATGTTGCAGGAGATGGAGCGCAGAGGCCTGCTCAAGCGCCAGCAGCTGAACGGGCGGCAATGGTACGTGCTGCCGCCGGATGCGACGCCGTCGAAGGACCAACCGCACGAGGAGTCGGGCGAAAGCGAAGGCTGATGCCCTGCTCGTGCACGGGGATCGGACCGCGTTCGGGCTGACGATGGCGCTCGGGCGGCCGGTCGGTTATGGTGTCATTGGCGCCTTCGTCGCTTCCTACTTCCTCGCCCAGGCGGGGCAGCAGAAACGCCCCGGCGCGGCAGGAGGAGGCGGGTGAAGAAGCTCATCCAGATCGTCGACCTCACGAGCGGCGCGATCGCGAATCGGAGAGCGGACACGCCCACCTTGGATGTCCCTGTCGATCTCGACCGCATGACGGGCGGCGTCTCCGTCGATGCGGATCGCATCGTCCGGTACTTCGCCGCGGGTGCTGCGCGACGCCTCTATATCGGGAGGCCCAGCCGGCTCTCGGGGCGCGTGGTGGGCGAGGAATGCCTGGTTGCGGTCGAGGGTCTGGAAAGCGAAGGCGTCATTTGCCTGCGCCGCTACAGTCTCTCCGTCGTCCACTGATTCCCTTCTCGCGCGTCGTTTCGCGCGTAGATCGAATCCTTGCTTGCTCGTTCTTATAGTCGATTAGTCGATGATGCCGTTTGTCTCGCCGGCTAGCTCCGTCTCACGTTGAGACGCGCTAGGATGACCGACCCGTGGCCAACTCCGACGACGTCGTTCCCGAGCTGCCAGCCTTGCCGCCCGGTTCGGAATTCTCGTACCTGGAAGGGCGGTTCCACGAGATCTTCGCCCCAATGAACGAGGCCGATATTCCCCGGGCAGCCCGCTTCGGGGAGAGCCGCTCCTACCCGGATGGAGCGATGCTGTTCGAGGTGGGGAAGCCTGCTCCGGGGATGTTCGTGCTTCTCTCCGGTCGGGTGGCCTTCAGCCGGCGCGATGCGCTCGGGCGCAGTATCCCCATCTGGGAGCGTCGAGGGCGGGGTCAATTTATCGGCGAGGTGGGACAGCTCTCGGGAGCCGATGCCTTGGTGGACGTCCAAGCCCGCGGCCCGGTGGAGGCACTGCTGCTCCCTCCGGAGAGACTCCGGGCCTTGCTGGTGGCCGAGGTCGAGCT
>DASQAS010000163.1:0-29137 GCA_035635635.1 Myxococcales bacterium
GTTCCACCGAGGAGATCGCCCGGGTGGTGCTCTTTCTCGCCTGCGAGGATTCGTCCTTCATGACCGGAGAAGAAGTCGTGGTCGACGGCGGAATGACGCGCATCTGATTCGGTCGCGATCGCGGTGGCGTGCTACCCCAGAATTCGGTGGGCTGCAGCAGCACCATCTGGCGGCCGTTGCCGAGGGGGCGCTTGAGCCGGTAGGCGAAACGGCCGTCGGGCAGTTCGGAGAGCGCTCCTGCGAAAACGCAGGCCGGGCGCCGTAGCCGCAGAGGTGCGCGAGCCCCGCGCGATCATTCGCGTGCAGATGCACCGCCGCATGAAGGGAGAAACCGGCTTTGGCGACTACAGACCGGTGTCCCCCGTCCGACGTCATTGGCCGCGAGGGCCCGGCACCTCGACGCCGAGTTGAAGGACCTGCGCAATACCTGGCGGCCGGGGGAAGCAGATCAGGCCGAAGATGAAGCCCGAAGTGCGCGAAGCGCGGTCGCGCACGAATCAAGTTTGGGAGGTTGTGTCGAGCCGGCGCTTTGGCGAGCATGGAGGGGGATGGAGCGCGGATCGCGTCGGCTATGGGTAGCGCTGGCAGGAGCGGTAGCGCTTCACGCTCTCGTGTTGATCGCATTGGCAGTTTCGTCTCGCAGCAAGCCCGCCGCATCGCGACCGCAGCGGGCAATGCAGGTCGAGTTGCGCAGGGTCCCGCCGCCAGCACCGGAGGTTGAGCCCGGCCCCGCTCCCGCCCGACCGAGGCAGAAGGCAGCGACGGCCACGCCCCAGCTCCCACCACGGGCGCCGGCTCCCGGCGCTGCCGCCGAACCAGAGCACGCGGATCGGTCGAGCGAGTGGCGCGCCGCCGGCATCGACCGCCAAGGTGGCCGACTCTCTCTCCAACTCGAGCATCCCGAAGCTGCGCTCCCGTGGGCCGGCGCACGAGGAGACGATTCCTCCGGACTGGTGCGCGAGAAGTCGCGTGAAGAAAAGCTTGCCGAGGAGAAGGCGACGGTCAGCCGCAGGATCGAGGGCTGGTTCTCGGACGAAAAGGCCAGACAGCGGGCGCGGACCGACCGGGACGCCTATTGGCAGGCGGTCGAAGATGGGCTGCGCCGTGGTTTCGATCCAGGCTGGGACGTCGTCGGGCAGGGTCCGAACGTGCCAAAGTCGCGCCTGGGCGTCTTCTTAGACACCTGGCAAAAACAGGCCGCATCCTACGGGGCGACGGGCAACCCCTTCGCGGGCGTGCCGGGCGCGCCAGGGACGGTCAGGCCACTGCACCAGGAGTTCACCGCTCTCGCGAACGAGGATCGCGGGCTCCGGGGCGTCAGCTTCAATCCCACTGTACCGATCTTCGATCTGGTGTTCGCCGGCGCCCCGACCGGCGGACAGCCCTTCTGGCCCAACAGCCTGGTGGCCCTGGTGCGAATCACCCTGCGAGAGGATGGCTCCCTGTTCGGCGCCGAGCTGGCCGGTTCCAGCGGCAATCCGGCTTACGACCGCCTCGCGCTGGGGAAGGCACGCTCAGTGGGCAAGCTCGCTTTGCGTCCGCCGGCGCTGGTGACCCTCTGGGCGTTCGAGACCGATTTCGCCCAGGCTCCACCGTTGCCCATCGCGGGCTGCGCGCTCGACGATTTCGTTCCGAAGAACTGCTGGGCGCCGCTGCAAAGGCGGGTGCGTTCGCGCGTGCGGTTGATGGCAATCTATTGAGACGCGAGATCCGGTGACACCTCAGTGACGTCTTCCGTTCACTGCTCCGAGCCGTCGTACGTGAAGACGACCCGCCCATCAGATCCTCCGGAGGTACGCGAGCAGGGCGGGGATCTCGGCGTCGGTGAAGGGACGATCGATGACGGGAGGAGTGACGCCCGGCTGCGTGGTGAGCAGGGGCGCGGTCGGGACCTGGATCGCGACGCGCTTGAAGAACTGCTTGTAGTGCTCGACCACGTCTTCGAGCGTCGCGGCGGTGTTGTTGCTGAAATACGGTGCAGTCCGGCTGAGTCCGCGCAGCCTCGGGACGTCCATGTGCTGGATGTCGCCGGGGCCGCCGGGAACCGGGTAACCGGTGAGGAGCAAGCGACCTGGATCCGAGGTCGTGACCCGCGTGACGCAAGATGGCTGGCCGCTCGCCCCGCACGGGGTGCCGCTCGGCGCTACGCCGCTGTTGGTGATCTCATAGGTCCGCACGTTCTTCATCCGGCTCAGGCTGCAGGCCGCGAACGAGAACCGGGGCGGGCTGGCGGTATCGACCGGCCTGGGACACGCAGCCGCGATGTCGTGGTAGCGGGCAATGGCGGTGGGCGTGCCCGGCGTGCCCTGGAGGATCGGGGTGCTGCCGCTCGGATGGCCGCCCATGTCGCCATGGCATTGTGCGCAGGACCGGTTGAAGACGGACTTGCCCTGCGACTCGAGGACGTCGAGCGCGGGATCCGGATCGGGCAGCGGGGTCGAGCCCGCGGCCATCGCGTCCGAGAGGTCCTTCACACCCGCGGATGAGAACTGCGTGCTCTGGAAGGCCGTCACGTCGTCCAACCAACTCGCCGGCGGGTCGACGGCGATCGACGCATGGTTGCGGAGCGCGCCGAGCGCCTGGTTCTGCAGCGTGTCGATGCGCCCGTCGAGCTGGTAGCCGCCCCTTGGGTTCTGCCCACGAGGCCACGCCGGACCGGCGCCGTCCGGGCCGGTAATCCGGACGTCCAGGATCGAGGGAACGGCGCGCCACACATCGGCAACGGTCTCGCTGGTCGGCAGGGCCGACGCCGGGCAGGGAATGGCCGACCCGCAGTCGAGGAGCTTCACGTTCGCGGGCAGAGTGATGCTGACGCGAACGAGGCCGTTCTCGGTCAGGTTGGTGTAGTCATTCGCGGCATCGCCGTTGGTGCGGAAATCATCGGCGTCGATCGGGCGGAACAGCGGATCGTCCTTGCCAGAGCTGTTCATCTCGTCGAACCGCGCGCGGGCGGCAGCGGGAGTCAGCTGGAAGCTCTGTGAATCCATGTGGCAGTCGGAGCAGGAGCGGCCGTTGCCACCCATGCCCACGAGAGTCCGGTCGTGGAAGTTGGTCTTGCCTCGACAGACCGCCGTGTCGACCGGCGTGTGAACCGGTCCGGTGGCCGTGTCGCACGAGTCGGTCGTGCACTCGTCGCCGTCGTCGATCGCGATCGGCGCATGGCTCACCACGCCGGTGACGGCATCGCACCTATCGGCAGTACATGCGTCGTTGTCGGTGAGGACGGGACCGGGGAGCGCCAGATGAACGACGGTCGCCGGGAATCTCGCGTCGCCGCTCTTCACGTGGAGCAAAAACCTGTCCGCCGTGGCCGGGCTGCCCGCGACGGGGGCCGGATCCGCGGGGCCGTCAAACGCGTCGTCGTCATCGTCGTCATCGTCGTGGGCTCGGCGATCGCGGCCCACTTTGCACTTCTTGAAGGCGTAGCGCAGCCCGCCCCGCTCGCCATGGCCGCGGTAGGTGCAGGTCACGGGCGCGCTGGACCCGCTGCGATAGGTGAGCTCCACCCTGCCGTCGCCGGCGGCGCCCACGGTCACGGGAATCTCGGCGGGTATGACGAAGCTCAGCATGCCGCCGGCGAACGCCACCTCGCCGTCAGTCCGGCTCCTGGGCCGGTAGTGGCGCTCGGCAAAAAGGCTGACTCCGGCGCACGGGGATGGCTCGGCCGAGAGGGCCTCACCCAGATTCGCCGCGCCTTCCTCCACGGCGGTGGAACAGGCGGCGACGAGGAGAACGGGCACGGCAACCCGGAGCAGCGAGTGATCGAGGGTGCGCATGGCATGGTCGGCTGCAGCATCGGTGCCACGGAGCACAAGGTCCGGCGTTCCTCTGGGACTCAGCGGCTTGCCCGTGGTCAGGAGGCCGGCAGAGGCCTTTTCCAGGACAGACGGTCAGACAGTGTCAGGGCGCACGTGCCCGCAGCCGGCCGTCAGCGATAGCTGCGCGGATCGAGCCGGTAGCGCTTCAACCAGCGATAGATCTGCTTGGCGTCCTTGCCATAGTGCTCCGCGAGGCGACTCACGTTGCCACGCAGCACGGCGATCTGGGCGGCGAGCTCCTCGCGCGCGGGCACGCCCGGCCGGCCGCCGCTGCCGCTCGAGCACAAGGGGCTGTCGTTCGTCGCGGACACGGGTGCCTCGAGGGCGGCATCGACATCGGCGCGCCTCACTTCGGCGCGGTCTCCGAGCAGGAGGCCCAGGCGCCGCATCACCGACCGGAGCTCGCGGATGTTGCGCGGCCAGGGATGAAGCAGCAGGCGCTCGGCGGCGTTCGCCGACAGCCGTCGCTCGGGTGCGAGGCCGGGCTCTCTGAGGAAGCGCTGGGCAAGGTCGAGGATGTCGCCGCGGCGGGCGCGCAGCGGCGGCATGTGGACAACCGCTCCGGCGAGCCGCGCGTAGAGATCGGCGCGAAAGGCGCCATCAGCGATCCGCGCCGGGAGCTCGATGTTGGTCGCCGCGATCACCCGCGCATCGGTGTGGACGCGCCGCGTGCCCCCCACGGGAATGATCTCCCGGGAATCGACTGCGCGCAGGAGCTTGGCCTGGTGCTCGACGGCCAGCTCGCCGATCTCGTCGAGGAAGAGCGTGCCGCCCTGCGCCTCGAGGAACAGTCCCGGGCTGTCGCTGGTCGCTCCGGTGAAGGCTCCCTTCTTGTGTCCGAAGAGGGTCGCCTCGACGAGCTCGTCCGGAAGGGCCGCACAGTTGACCGCCACGAAGCTCCCGCTCCGCCCGCTCCGCTCGTGGAGGTGATGCGCGAGCATGTCCTTCCCCGTCCCCGTCTCGCCGAGGATGATGACCGGCAGGTCCGACGATGCGATCCGATCGGCGAGCTCCAGAGCGGCCACGAACGCCGGCGCAGTCCCGACGAGCGTTGGGTGGCCGGTCGGGGCCCGAGCGGGCGCGTCACCCACCTCGAGAAGCGTGTCGCCAATGCGCACGATGTCGCCGGGCCGGAGCATGCCCGCCTCGACGCGGGCGCCGTTGACGAAGGTGCCGTTCCTGCTCCCCTGGTCGAGGATCTCGACGATGACGCCGGCGCGCGTGATGGTCGCGTGCTGGCGCGACAGCTTGGGATCGTCGAGCGCTACGTCGACGTCCGCGCCCCGGCCGAAACTCAGTCTCAAGCCGACATCGAAGCGGCGGGAAACGAGCGTGGGCACCGCGGAGTGAAGGACCGTCACCGCCCAGTCGGACGACACCCGCGCGCCGGGCGCAGAGCGCCCCTCGTGACTCGGGAGCGTGCTGTCGGCGGGACGTCTCGGCAAGCCAACATCCTACCAGCATGTCCGCCGGGCGATCGGCGCGGTCCGCCGCCTTTGTGGTCCTGCGCCGCGAGGACTACACTCTGAGCCCTCGTGGTCGAGGCCGACGAAACGCTCTCGGGGACCGGTCGGGAGTCGGTGCCGGCCTCGGCGCCCGGCCGATCGGGCGCCGATGAAGAGCTCCCGCCCAGGACTCGCATCGATCGGTACGAGATCGAGCGCAGGCTCGGCAACGGTGGCATGGGCATCGTCTACGCCGCGCGCGACATCCACCTTCGCCGGGCGGTCGCCGTCAAGGTCGTGGGTCCGCGGATCGAGGCCGGGTCCGGCCAGGACCGCCTGGTGCGCGAAGCGCAGGCGATGGCGAAGCTCCGGCATCCCAACCTCGCCACCGTCTACGACATCGGCGTGAGCCAGGATCGCCTGTTCGTGGTCATGGAGCTCGTCGACGGCGGCACCGTGGCCGACTGGCTGAAGGCCGAGCCGCGATCCTGGCGCGCGATCCTGGGGCTCTACCTCCAGGCCGCCCGGGGCCTCGCAGCGGCACATGCTGCGGGCTTCGTGCACCGGGACTTCAAGCCCGAAAACGTCCTGTTCGGGAAAGACGGCGTCGCTCGCGTCAGCGACTTCGGCATGGCCCGCATCCTCGGCGACTCCGCCGGCGCCGATCCGGCCGAGGGCACGGCGAAGGCGGGGCCCGCCAACAAGACCGGCGTCGTCGGGACCCCGGGGTACATCGCGCCCGAGATCCTGCGCGACGAGCCGGTGGACGGGCGCGCCGATCAGTTCAGCTTCTGCGTCGCGATGTACTGGTCCCTGTACGGCGAGCGGCCGTTCGCGCGGCTCGAGGGTCCGAGCCGCACCGCCGAGACGCTGGGCGCGCTGCGGCAGCCGCCTGTCAGGATGGGACCGCGCTGGCTGCAGCGGATCATCACGCGCGGGCTGGCGGCCGATCCGCGCGATCGCTGGCCGACGATCGACGCGCTGGCCGCCGCAATCGAGCGTCGCCTGGGCCGCCGGCGCCGCGCGCTCGTCCTGGCCGGCGCCGGCGTGGCGGCGCTCGCAGCCACCGCGATCGTGATCTCGACGCGCTCCGCGCCCGCGCCCCGGGCCGACTGGTCGCCCGTCGTGATCGGCCGCGAAAGCAAGGACTCGCCGCTGGACATGGCCGTCTCACGCGACGGATCCACCATCCTGAGCTACTCGCCCACCGAGGCCTGGGTCGAGCCGCGGGCCGGCGGAGCACGTCGCCCCATCGCCATTCCTTTTCCGGCGAAGCTGGTGGTGTGCAGGCCCTCGCGCAGTGGCGACCGTCTCGTCTGCAGTCTGAACCTCGGCGCAAGAGGCTTCGAGATCTGGGGCTTCGACGTTGCGACGGGCCAGGCGGAACGGCGTGTCCCTTCAACCGCGGCGCCGACGCTGAAACCAGGCGTCCTCTTCGATGTCGGACCCGACGGAAGCGTCCTGTTCGGCGACTTCGGTTTCACGGGCATCTGGCGGGTGGATCCGGCCGGGGCCATCCAGCGCATCGCCACGGCCGGGCCGGGCGAGATCCTCAACGGTGGCTTCTGGTCGCCAGACGGCACCCGCATTGCTCTCAGGGTGCGGACCCGGGAGGGAGCCCGGATCCAGATCCTGACCACCAGGACGGGCGCCCTGGCGGTCGTATCGCATCGCCTCTGCAAGGACCTGGAATGGCTGACCGAGAATTCGCTCGCGTGCGGGCCTCGGAGATACCAGAATCCCGTGGTCATCGAGTTGCTCCTTCCTGCCGGGGGCGGCGAGGCGACGGAGCTCGTTCGCTACAACGGACCCGAATACCATCAGCTGACCGGCCTGTCCGTATCCTCGGAGGGCGTCCTCCTCTCCACCTCTCCCAACCACAAGCAGCTGCGGCTGGTCGCCCTCGATGCGCCGGGAAACCCGCGCCGGATCTCCTCGGGTGGAATCACCGATCTTCCCGCCGCGGGCTGGACTTCGTCCGGGCTGTTGATCTTCGGCGCCAGCGTACAGGGGCACCTGCGCATCTTGTGTCTGCGCCCCGATGGCACGATCGAAACCGTGCGCTTCGGGTCGGCCGCGGAGGTGCCGTTCGCCGTCGTCGGAGAGACCATCCTCTTTGGTCGGTTCCCAGGGGGCGAGAGCACGATTCCGTTCTTCGAGACCCCCTTTGGCCGGAAATTCCCCGATGGTGAGCTCTTCCGCCTCACGCTTCCCGGCGGTGCGGTCGAATCGTTGGGCCGGACGCGCGGCTTCAGCGAGCTCCTCTGCGCCGGCGGGCGCGCGACATCCTGCCTCCTGGTGGAGCGCTCGGGAAAGGAAGTGATCGCGATCGACTGGGATGCCCGGACGGGAACGCGCGGGCGGGAGCGAGCACGCTGGCCGATGACTGGCTACACCAGCAACAGCGCGCTGTCTCCAGACGGGCGCCAGCTGGCGCAGATCAAGAGGCTCCTTGGACGTGTGGAGCTGTCGCTCCTCGATCTCGAGACCGGCGATCGTCGTGGCCTCTCCGTCGCGGGGACGTCTCTCGACTTCCCGCGCTGGCACCCGGACGGCGCGCTCCTCGCGATGGCATCGAGCGCGGAGCATCGTGGGATCGTGCGCGTCCGCGACGCGGAGAAGATCGAGAACGTCGCAGCCGTCCCGGCGCGCGATGAGCTGATGACCCTGGCGGAAGAGTTCGAGATCAGCAGAGACGGCAAGACCGCGGCCGTCCTGATGACGGACTCGCTCCGCACCCACTGGTGGGTCCCCCGGGCGCTGGAGCATTGAGCGGAAGCGCGAGAGCTCGCAAGGTCAGCGATGGGCGCGGCCGCCCGCTCGCCGAGCCCCGGGGACGGCGACTCTGGCCCGTCGCCCTCCACATTCCGATCCGCTTCACGTGACCTGCGCCACACGTTCGCAACCGAGCTCCTTCGCCGCGGCGTGAACCCCACGCGCTGCATCAAGACGACGCGACCTCGACGAACGCAGCGCGCGTTTCAGAGGAAGAGCGGCCGTCTGGAATGGAGCGGGAAACGGGAGTCGAACCCGCGACCCTCAGCTTGGGAAGCTGATGCTCTACCAACTGAGCTATTCCCGCTCGGGAGCGTCGAAGCTAGTCGCCGCCCGGGGTCGCGTCAAGGACTAGCGCGCCGCAGGGTCGCGCCGGCTGTCCCGCAGACGCCGCGGTAGTCCGCGCGCTGCCGTGGGGCTACTGGACGGTGAGCGTGTACGCCTGTGTCGGGCTCGCGTCCTTGTTCCGCGGGCTGGATACCTCCACCGCGTAATCCCCCGCCTTGAGCGGCACCGCCACCAGCTTCTCCTCGCCCTCGCCCCGCTTTGAGTCGGAGGAGCCGATCACCTCGGGCGGCTTGTCGGGTCCGTGGAGCTGGTAAAGCCGGAGCTGCAGGTCCACCCCGCGCACCGCGGGAAGCACGATGCTCACCGGCGCGTGCCCCGTCTCGATGTGGAAGCGGAACGCATCCACGTCCTTGCGCGGCCAGATCCAGCCTTTCACCGAGACGGGCAGCGAGAGCGCCTGCGCCGAGGCGACCTCGTCATTGGGCTCGCGCTCGGTGGTGCCATCGTCCGGCAGCAGCTGGATCACCAGCCGGTACGGCGTCTGGCGATCCTCGCCATCGCGCACCCACTTCCCCTCGAGCTGGCGGGCCGCCGCCTGGACGAGCACATAGCTGTCGCCCGCCGGAATGCCCACCGCCGGCAGCACTTCCAACTCGCGCGGGCCAGCCTCGTTCACGCGCGCGAGCAGGCGTGGCTTCTCGGATCCCGACGCCGTGTAGACCGCGAGCTCGAGATCGGCCCGATCCGCGCCCGACAGCTCCGCGTGCAGGATCATCGGCGCGTCCGCATGCAGCCGGTACCAGTCCTGGTCGCCGGCCGGCGCGATGAACCCCGTGGCTGACTCACGGAACGGGGTCGCGTGGTCCGGATCGTCGTTGGGCTCGAGCTCCAGATCCGGCGCCCCAGCCTCGACAGTGGCCGTCAGCGTGTACGGAATCAGCGGCGCCCCGCGCCGCGACTTGCCCTTGAGTACCAGGTAGTAGCCGGCCTCCCCCGCGCCGGCATCCGCGGCGTCCGGGACCCCGGCGTCGCTCTGCTCGCCGAGCCGGAGCGAGAGGTCGCGCACGAAGAGGCCGTCGGTTCCACGGAAAGTCGCGAGCAGCGCCGCGTCCGCCAGCGCCCGGACTTCCAGCTCGGGCCGCACGCCTTCGACCGGAGTCACCTCGATGCGCAGCACCTCGGCGGTTCCGGTGGTCAGCGCCAACCGGAACCAGTCCTCGTCGTCCGCCGAGAGGTACGTGCCGTGGACCGGCCTGCCGGGCTGCAGCTCGGTGGCGTCCACCGCCCGGTTGTTGGGCTCGAGCTCTTCCCCGGGTTGCGGATCCGCGCCCAGCACGGTCAGCTCGTAGTCCTGGGGGCCAGTCCCGGAGATCCTGATGAAGCAGGCCTCCGTGCACGCCAGCGCCGGAACCACGCCCGCATCGCCGCCGCCGGCGTGGACGCGCAATAGCGGATTCCGATCGCGGTCGAACGCCTCGATGGTCGCGTCGCGAACGCCCTTCAGCTCGACCCTGAGCCCCAGCGTCTTGCCCGGTCCCGGACCCACCCGGTACCAGTCGTCGTCGCGCGGCGCCTGCAGCGCGCCGCTGACGATCGCGCGGGTGGGAATCTGTTGGGCGCGCTGGAAGTCGTTGGGCTCCTGCTCGCGGATGCGCTCGGGCGCAGCCGGCGCTGGCGGCGAAGCCTCCGGAGGCGGTGGAGCGGCTTTGTCGCGGCACGCGCAGAGGAGCGCGACGGCCAGGAGCAGCCTGTGCATCTACTTGCGCGCGGCCTTGGTACCCGGATTCAGGTTGAGGGCGAACTCCCGGTAGAACTCCACGATCCCCTTGATCTGGTCCTCCGCCGAATCGCCCTCCTCGGCGAAGTCGGCGGACTCGAGCCAGATGCCGCCGCAGCTCTCACAGGTCTCGTAGATCAGCGGGTTGCGCTTGTGCTGACTCTCCACCGCCAGGAGGCCTACGCTGTCCACCGGGCACTCGCCCGCGTCCTCGTCCGGATTGGCGCGGCCTCCCATCTTCTCCAGCGTGGGCAACCCGTTGTGGAGGAGGATGCGGTTCAGGTCCGCGACGTCGAGCCAGAGACCTCCGCACTCTGCGCAACGGAAGAGGACCCGATCCTCCCCGTCGGTGAGCTCGGTCATCTCGGCATCGTCTCGCGGGCAATCCATGGCTCGTCGTGCTCCGGTGGGAGGTAAGGGAGGAGAAGCCTAGCCCACCGGCTTTCCGGAGGGCAACGGGCAACAGCAGAGCGATGTGCAAACCTTACGCAGAGGCGCCCTTCACGCGCCGGATGCTTGCCCCGAGCGCGGCCAGCTTTTTCTCCAGGGACTCGTATCCGCGGTCCAGGTGGTACACGCGGTGCACGAGGGTCCGTCCCTCGGCGCGCAAGCCGGCGAGCACCAGCGAGGCGCTCGCACGCAGGTCGGTCGCCATCACCTGAGCTCCCGAGAGCGCGGGCACCCCGCGGACCACGGCCGTGTGGCCGTCGATGGCGATGTCCGCCCCCATCCGCACCAGCTCCTGGACGTGCATGAAGCGGTTCTCGAACACCGTCTCGACCACGCGCGAGGCCCCCCGGGCGACGGCCAGGCAGGCCATCAGCTGCGCCTGCAGGTCGGTCGGAAAGCCGGGGAACGGGGCAGTGATGAAGTCCACGGCCTGCGGCCGCTCGGGAGCCACGATGCGCAGCCCCGCAGGCTCGACCGAGATTCGCGCCCCCGCTTCGCGCAGCTTGGCGATGGCGGCGTCCAGGTCGTCCACCCGGGCGCCCTTCACCAGCACGTCGCCGCCCGTGATCATCGCCGCCGCCAGCAGGGTACCCGCCTCGATCCGATCGGGGATCACCTGGAGATCCAGCGGCCGCAGGCTGGTCACGCCCTCGACGGTGATGATGCTGGTGCCGGCGCCGCGCACGCGGCCGCCCATATCGTTCAGCTCGTCCGCCAGCGCGACCACCTCCGGCTCGCGCGCGCAGTTCTCGAGCACGGTCTGGCCCTCCGCGAGGACCGCCGCCATCATCAGATTCTCGGTGCCGGTGACGGTGGGAAGATCGAAGAGCACGCGCGCCCCGCGCAGCCGCGAGGCCGTCGCCTCCACGTACCCGTGCGCCAGCTCGATCTTCGCGCCCAGGAGCTGCAGCCCCTTGAGGTGCTGGTCGATGGGCCTCGCGCCGATGGCGCACCCTCCGGGCAACGAGACGCGCGCCCGGCCGAGCCGGGCCACCAGCGGACCGAGGACCAGCACGCTGGCGCGCATGGTCTTCACCAGCTCGTAGGGGGCCTCGGGCTTGTCCACGCGCTCGGCGTCCACGTGCAAGGTGTTGCCCTCTCGTTCCACCCGCGCGCCCATGCTGCCGAGGAGACGTCCGAGCGTCCGGATATCAGCCAGATCCGGGACGCCGCGGAAGACGGACCGGCCCGGCGCCAGGAGTGCCGCCGCGATCTGCGGGAGCGTCGCGTTCTTGGACCCCGAGACCTCGACTTCGCCCGAGAGGCGCTTGCCGCCGGTGATCTCGATCGCGTCCATCAGGCTCCTTTCCCGGCCACGAACCGCGCCAGGCCCGCCAGATCGCGCTCGACCCGGACCTGCGAGAGCCCGGCCTCCGACAGCAAGCGCGAGACCGTGCCGGCCTCCGAGGGATCGATCTCGGTCGCGAACAGGCCACCGGGAGCGAGCCACTCCCGCAGCCCGGCCACCATCTGCCGGATCACGTCGAGCCCGTCCGCGCCGGCGAACAGCGCGAGGTGCGGTTCGTGGTCGACGATCTCGGGGGCCATCTGCGTCGCATGTGGGAGGGGCACGTACGGCGGGTTCGCCGCGATCGCATCGTAACGGAGGTTCTCCGGCAGCGCCTGAAACAAGTCGCCGCAGAACACCTGGGCGCGCCCCGGCGCGTGCCTCTGCGCGTTGCGGCCAGCCACGGCAGCTCCGTCGGGGGAGAGCTCCACCAGGTCCACCCGCGCCTGCGGCCGCTCCGCCGCGACGGAGACTCCCACCGCACCCGACCCCGCGCACAGGTCGAGGACGCGGGTCGGGGCTCCCGCCGGAAGGGTCTCGAGGACCATGCGCACCAAAAGCTCCGTCTCGGGCCGCGGGATGAAGACTCCCGGCCCGACCTCGAAGCTGCGTCCGTAGAATTCCTTCGCTCCCAGGATGTACGCCACCGGCTCGCGCGCTCCGCGCCGCTGGATGAGCGGCTTGAAGCGGGCCAGCTCCTCGGGGGTGACGGGCTTGTCGCTGTCGACGTAGAGGCGGATCCGGTCGCAAGCGAGCGCGTGCGCGAGGATCAGCTCGGCGTCGAGCCGCGGGTTCTCCACGCCCTTCTTCCCCAGCCACTCGCGCGCCCACTGCGCGAGCGAGCGCACGGTCCACGCCTGCGCCATCAGAGCTTCTGCGCCGAGACCACCCGGCGCACCCCGGAGGCATCGGCGTGAGCGCGCGGCTCGCGCAGGCCGGCGGCCGTGAGCAGCCCGATCATCTTCTCCACCTGCGACGGATCGCACTCCTGCGCGTACACCCCGCGTGGCGCCAGCCACTCGGGCAGCTCGCGGACCAGCCTGCGGACCACGTCCAGCCCGTCGGGCCCGCCGAAGAAGCTGACCACCGGCTCGTGGTTGATCACCTCCTCCGGCAGCGGCGTGCCATCCGGAACCCAGGGGGGGTTGGCGGTCACGATCGCGTACTTCCGCCCCCGAGGCAGCGGCTGGAAGAGGTCGCCCGCATGGCATTGCGCGCGCCCAGGGATGAGACGCCCGGCGTTCTCGCGGGCGAGCTCGATCGCCTCGGCCGAGACGTCGGCGAGGTCCACCCGGAGACCGGGTCGGGCGTGAGCCACCGCGATACCCGCGGCCCCGATGCCGCAGGCGAGGTCGAGCGCGAATCCCGCGGCATCGCGGGGCACGCGCTCCAGGCCCGCATGGATCAGCACGGGCAGATCGAGGCGCGGGATGAACCCCCGCCGGTCCACCTTGAAGCGCAGCCCGAGCAGCTCCACCGCGCCGACGATGTACCCGGTGGGCTCCGCGTTCATCCGGCGCGAGAGCAGCCGCATGAACTCGCCGTGCTGGACGGCATCTACCGCGGCGGCCACCTGCGGGGAAAGCTCCGCCGGCAAGACTCCCAGGGCGTGCGCGACCAGCTCGCGGGCCTCCTGCTGCGGATCCTCGCTGAGCAGCTCGGGCGCGGCGAGCCGCGCGGCGGTGTGGCTCAGGAGCTCGCCGACCGTCATGCCTGCCCCTGCTGCTGCCGCAGCGCCTCTGCCTGGAAGAAGGTGCGGCAAGCGACGATCACGTCTTCGATGTCGCCGTCCATCACCGCCACCAGGTTGTGGCGGGTGAGGCCAATGCGGTGATCGGTGAGCCGATCCTGGGGGAAGTTGTAGGTGCGGATCTTCTCGCTGCGATCGCCCGTTCCGACCTGCGACTTCCGCTGCGCGTCGCGGGCGCTGCGCTGCCGCTCCAGCTCCATCTCGTAGAGCCGGGTGCGCAGCATCTTCAGCGCCATCGCCCGGTTCTTGATCTGCGACTTCTCCTGCTGGCACTTCACCACGATGCCCGACGGCTTGTGGGTCAGCCGCACGGCCGAGTCGGTGGTGTTCACGCTCTGGCCCCCGGCGCCCGTCGAACGCATCACGTCCATCTGGATGTCCGCGGGGTTGATCTGCACGTCCACGTCCTCCGCTTCGGGCATCACCGAGACCGTAGCGGTGGAGGTGTGGATGCGCCCCTGCGCTTCGGTGGCGGGAACGCGCTGGACCCGGTGCACGCCAGACTCGTACTTGAGATAGCTGAAGACGCCGTCGCCCTCGATGGTCACGCTGGCGTCCTTGATTCCGCCGGCTGCGTTGTCGCTGGAGTCCATCAGCGTCGTCTTCCATCCCTTCCGCTCGGCGTAGCGCAGGTACATGCGGCGGAGCTCTGCGGCGAACAGCCCCGCCTCGTCGCCGCCGGCGCCGGCCCGCACTTCCAGGATCACGTTGCGATCGTCGTTCGGGTCCCTGGGCAGCAGCAGGATCTTCAGCTTCTCGTTCAGCTCGGCGAGCCGTGCTTCCAGCCCGGGCAGCTCGTCGCGAGCCATCGCGCGCATGTCCGGATCGCGGTCCTCCAGCAGCGCCCGGTATTCCTCGGCCTCCGCCTTGACGCGCTTGAATTCACGGAACGTCTCGACCAGCTGCTCCAGCTGGGCGCGCTCCTTCGCGACTTGCGAGAACCGCGCGCGGTCGCCGATCACGTCCGGGTTGCCGAGATCGGCGGTCAACCGCTCGAATCTCTGCTCGATTTCCTGCAGCTTCTCTTCCACGTGACCCTAGCGCCCCACGAAGGCGCGGACCCTACCCGCGGGAGGCAACAAAGGCAAACGGATTGGCGGTTTTCCAGCCGTCGCTTCCACCCCGCAAGGAACCGGAGTAGAACGCGCGCTCTCCAATGGCGATGTCGCTTCCGACATCGGTGATCCCGGCCGATCCGGCAACCCACCCGACGGACCTCCTCGCCCTCCTGGTGCGCGAGGGCGAAAAGCTCAGCGCGATCGACGGAGCGCTGGACGGTCTCCTCGCCCGCATCGCGAAGGAGGAGGAATTCACCGGCAAGGAGGGTCAGGTCCTCTCGCTGCACACGCACGGCAAGATGGGGCCGCAGCGGATCGCGGCGGTGGGGATCGGCAAGCCCAGGGACGGCGACCGGCTGCTCGAGCAGCTCCGGGTCGCCGCGGCCCGGTCGGTCAAGCTGGCCAGGGCGGCAGGCGCGAAATCGCTCTCGATCGCGGGGCCCATCGACGGGGCGGCGCAGGTCCAGGCGCTGGCGGAGGGAGCCTCCCTCGGCGCGTACGTGTTCGATCGCTACAAAAAGGAGAAGAAGCCTTTGAAGCTCGGCAAGGTCGAGCTGCTGGTCCGCGGCAAGCCGGCGCGCGAGCTGACCGAGGCCGCCGAGCTCGGGCGCCGGGTGGCGGACGCAGTCTGCGCGGCGCGCGACCTGGTCAACGATTCGCCCGGCCGCGTGACGCCCCGGGTGCTGGCCCAGGCGGCGCGGAAGAGCGCCGAGGAGAGCGGCCTGAAGTGCGAGGTGCTCGGGCGTGCGCAGATCGAGAAGCTCGGCATGACGCTCTTCCTCGGCGTCTCCCAGGGCAGCGCCGAGGAGCCGCAGCTGGTCCGCCTGTCGTACGAGCCTCGCGGCAAAGGAGGCGACAGCGTCGCCCTGGTCGGCAAGGCGATCACCTTCGATTCCGGCGGGCTCTCCCTCAAGACCGCGCAAGGCATGGAGGACATGAAGACCGACATGGCGGGCGCCGCCGCGGTCATCTCGGCGATGCGCCTGGTGGCGGCGCTGAAGCCGCCCTTCGCCGTGCGCGGCTACTTCGGGGCTTGCGAGAACCTGCCGAGTGGTACCGCCTACAAGCCGGGAGACGTGATCGTCGGCAAGAACGGCACCAGCGTGGAGGTCCTCAATACCGACGCGGAGGGACGGCTGGTGCTGGCCGACGTGCTCGCCTGGGCCGTGGAGGAGAAGCCCGCCGCGATCGTCGATCTCGCCACGCTGACCGGAGCCATCATCGTCGCGCTCGGCCCCTGGACGGCGGGACTGTTCAGCAACGACGACGCGCTCGCGGCCGAGCTGCTCGAGGCGGCCCGCACGGCGGGCGAGCCGGTCTGGCGGATGCCGCTGCCCGCCGAGATGGAGGAGCTGATCAAGAGCCCCGTCGCGGACCTGAAGAACACCGGGGGGCGATACGGCGGCTCGATCAATGCCGCCCTGTTCCTGCAGCATTTCGTCGGGAAAGTACCCTGGGCGCACCTCGACATCGCCGGCCCGGCCTCGATCGACAAGGAGAGAGGTTACAACTCTCGCGGCGGCACGGGGGCGGGAGTACGCCTTCTGGCGGAATGGATTCGACGGCGCGCCGCCGGAACACCCCAGCCGAAGGAGCGAGCGCGGAAACGGCGCTAAAGCCAATGCAGTCAGTCAAGCGACAGACGTTGACGTTGACGTTGACGTTGTCGTTGGACGTTGTCGTGATCGTGGACGGCGACGGCGACGGCGACGTGGCCGTGGACGACTGCTCGGCATGTCAGATGCAGCTGCTACATGAATCCCCATGCTCAGCTTTGAGAAGCTCGACGTGTACCGCTGTGCGATCGAGTTCCTTGGATTGGCCGCTGCTGCTGCCGAAGAGGTTCCAAGAGTAAACGCCGCGCTGCTTGATCAGTTGCGCCGCGCAGCAAGTTCGATACCCCAACATTGCTGAAGCGGCTGGCCCTACCGGGCAGGCAGATGCCGCACGTACAGATGCTCACGCGATTGTGTCGGTGATCTGATCCGCCCACGGCCACGTCGCCGTCGCCGTCGCCGTCCACGCTCACGACCACGTCGACGTCGACGCAGACCTGTTCGTCTCGGTGCGCTTGACTGAGCAGCATTGGCGCTAAGGCGCGAGAAGCGCGGGCACGGAGGACTGCCCGGGGCCGCCGCGGAGCTCGACCCTTCCACCCGGCAGGCAGACGTCGATCTCGCTGCGGATGCCGAAACGGCCGGACAGATAGATGCCTGGCTCGATGGAGAAGCAGGTGTCCGGGATGTGGCGGCGGTTGTCGCGGGTCTCGAAGTCGTCGTTGTTGACGCCGTCGCCGTGGCCGTGGTGGTCCATGCTGTGGCCGGTGCGGTGCAGGAAGCGGTCCGCGTAGCCGGCCTTGGCGATCACGTTCCGCGCCGCCGCGTCGAGCTCCGCGCCGGTCGGCAGCTTGCCGAGGTCCGCTCGCTGGCGCAGGAGTTGGACGGCCGCGTCGCGGGCCTGGAAGACGTTGCCGGCGATCCGTTGGATCTCCTCGGGGACGCTCTCGCCGAGGAAGTAGACGCGGGTCAGATCGGCGTAGATGCCGTCGGGAAGAAGGTGCGTGCTGAAGTCCAGCAGGAGCAGGCTGCCGCGATCTGCCACCGCGCCACCGCTGGCGGGCGCCCAGTAGTGGGGATCGGCCGAGTGCGCGTCGACGGCCACGCCGGGCCAGCCTTCCGCATCGAACCCTTCCTGTGCCCAGCGCGCCCGGGCGAACTCTTGAAGGTCGCGCTCGGTCGCGGGCCGGCCCTCGCGGATGCGGCGCACCGCCTCCTGCGCAACCGCCTCCAGGTCCGCGCTGAGCAGCTCGGCGCCCTGCGCCTGCGAGGCGAGCTCCTCGGGAGTCAGCGTGCTGCTCAGCTCGGCCACCAGGTCGGCGCTGGAGACCACCTCCGGACCCAGCGAACGAACCAGCTCGAGCGTGCCGCCATCCACCCGCGCCACCGTCGGGATCTCGTTGCGGGGCGAATAGTCCATGGCCACCCGCCGCATCCCGCGCAACAGCGCGCCGAGCTCGCGGTCGCGCGTCCGCCACGACGCGTAGGTCGCCGTGGCGCCTGGGACGCCGTCCAGGGCGCGAGGCTCGATGGCGTGCACGAGCTTGCGCGGCGCTCCATGCGCCGGGACCAGGCAGTACCAGCGACGCGAGCGGGCGCCGGAAGGATCGAGGCCGAGCAGCCGGAAGGCGATCTCGTCCGAGCGGCGGAAGTCGTAGAAGAGCCAGGCGTCCAGCTTCTCGCGCTGGAGCGCGCGCTGGATCTTCGCCAGGCGCTGCGGCGTGAGGCCTTCGTAGACGGCGGGCTTCTCCGTGTGCGGCGTCGCAGATGCGGGCACGGCCGGTCCTGCGTCGGCCGCCCCGGCCGGCGGCGGAGGCGGAGTCGGGAGCTGCGCCAGCGCGGCGCACAGAAGACAGGTGATCACGATATTTCCCAAGCAGTAGCCGCAAAGCCATTCTCATGGTGCGGCAGCGGCTAGTCCTTGCCGCCGGCGCCCCGGAATCCGTCTTTCGGATCGCGGAACAGAATGTTGAAGGTGGTGAGCGAGCCGTAGCAGCCGGTGACGTACGCCTGCAGATCGACCTTCTCGGCGTCAGTGAGCTTCGCGTTCGCGTTGATCTTCTGCTCCAGCACCCGCAAGCGGTCCCGGATCATCACCACCTTGTGGAACAGCGACTCGAGCGGCAGCTCCTTGGGCTGCAGCGCCGGATCGGCGGGCTTGAGCACGGCGGTGCCGCCCTCCCACTTGGGCGCGAGCGGGGCGATGCCGCCGCCGCGCTCCTCGTCCATCGCCTCGCGGATCAACGACTTCAGCTCCTCGCGCGTCATCTCCACCTCTCCCACCGGGCCGTCCGGGATCCTCGGCCGCGGCGCCGGCTCCTCGCGCTCGCGGCGAGGCCGCGGCGCCTTGGCGATCTGCACCACCGGCGCCGGCTGCGCTCCGGCCCGCGGCAGGTACGATTCGCAGATCGGGGCGGTGCAGGGAAACTCGCCGCGCTCGGTCCGGATCCGGCAGGTGCCGAGCAGCAGGCCGCGCCGGCCCTCGATCACGCGGTAGACCGCGCAGGTCCCGCACAGTGGCGCGAAGGTGCAGATCCGGCCGATCTCCGACGGATCGGACAGGCAATCCTCGACGTCCGGACAGTTCTCCAGCGGTGCGACCGGCATCTCAGGCTCCAGCGTACACCACGCGCCCCTGGACCACCGTCGCCGCCACCGGGACGGCGGGGACCTCGTCGATGTGGACGCTCATCACGTCGCGGGCGAACACGGTGAGATCGGCGTCGAATCCTTCGCGGATGCAACCGCGCCGCCCTTCGGCGAATTCCGCGTAGGCCGCGCCCGAGGTGAAGGCCTGCAGGGCCTCGTCCCGGCGCAGGCGCTGCTCCGGCATCCAGGCGGTCCCGTCGGCGGACTTCCGCGTGACCGCAGCGCGCAAGCCGGCGCGCGGGTCGATGTCCTCCACCGGGAAGTCGCTTCCGAACGCCAGCGGCGCTCCGGCGTCCAGCGCCTGGCGCCAGGCGTAGGCTCCGCGCTGCCGCGCCGTCCCGCGGCCGAGCCGCTGGTCCGCCCAGCGAGCGTCACTCGTGGCGTGCGTCGGTTGCATCGAGGCGACCGCGCCGGATCGCTTCAGCAACGGAACGTCCTGCGGGCGCAGGATCTGGAGATGCTCAGCGCGCGGACGCAGACGGGCGGGGACCTTCGCGAACGCCTCCAACACGCGCGCGCAGGCGCGATCGCCGATGCAATGGACCGCCGGCTGGTAGCCCGCCGCCGCCACGCGCAGGATCCGATCCTCGAGCTCGCGCGGATCCATCAGCCAGAGCCCGGTGTTCCCCGGATCGTCCTCGTACGGCTCGAACAGTGCCGCCCCGCGGCTGCCGAGCGCGCCATCCGCGAAGAGCTTCACGCTGCGGACGGTGAGCAGGCCCGTCGATGAGCGCTCCCGGAAGGCGCGCATCTCGTCGTCGAGCGACGGCCCTTGCCCGTCGATCATCGCGTACACGCGCACCGGCAGCTCGTCGCGCTCCGCCAGCCGTGCATACGCGGCCAGCACTTCGGGACCCGCGGCGGCGTCGTGCACGCCGGTGAGCCCGGCCGCCGCCAGCGCGCGCAGCGAGCGCAGCAGCATCTCTTCGGTCTCCCGCCCCGATGGGTTCGGAATGGTCCGCCGGACCAGGTCCATGGCCGTGTCGATCAGGACGCCGGAGGGCGAGCCATCCTCCCGGCGCAGGATCCGGCCGCCGGGCGGGTCGGGCGTGCTCGCGCCGACCCCGGCGGTCCGGAGCGCCACCTCGTTGCACCAGAGAGCGTGGACGTCCACCCGGGTCAGCGCCACCGGATGGGCCGGCGTCGCCGCGCTGAGCAGCAGGGAGTCGGGGAAGTCACGGCCGGGCCAGAGGTTCTGATCCCAGCCGGCGCCACGGATCCAGGCGCCGTCCGGGACCGACTTCGCGTACTCGGCCACGCGCGCCACGCACTCCTGCACCGAGCGCCCCCCGCCCAGCCTCACCTCCAGGAGGTTCCGCGCGTGCAGCAGCGGGTGCCCGTGGGCGTCGATCAACCCCGGCACCGCGCAGCCTTCGCCGAGCTCGATGAAGCGAAGGTCGCTCCCGGCGGCGCGCTCGCACTCCTCCCGCGTGCCAACCCGGGCGAAGCGTCCGTCGCGAATCAGGGCGGCCTTCGCCGCAGGCCGTCCCGGGTCGAGCGTGTAGATGGTTCCGGCGACGAGCAAATCGGGCATCGTGAAACTTTCGTTCGTCGCGGCCGCCGGAGGCGGCTTGGCGACGACTTCCGAGTCCTCGGCTCGCAGGGTAACGAAATGCGTTCCAGGCTTGTCCGTTAGACTACGTGCGATGGAGGCGCGCAACCACCTCGACGGCAAGCTGCTGTTCGCCCTGTTGGCCGCGGCCGTCGCGGGAGTCCTGTTCTGGAACACCTGGCCGCTCTACCCGTTCAAGCTGTTGGTGGTGCTGATGCACGAGAGCGGCCACGCGGCGGCCACGCTGTTGGTCGGCGGCTCGGTCGAGGCCATCCGCATCAACCCGTACCAGGGCGGCGTGACGCTCTCGCGCTTCCCGCCCTCGCTCCTGCGGGAGATCGTCATCACCAGCGCGGGCTACGTCGGCTCGACGGTCTCCGCCTGCGTGCTCCTGTTGCTCGCCGCGCGCAGCCGGCAGGCCCGCTGGCCGCTGATCGCGCTCGCGGGCTGGTGCGGCCTCGTCGCGGTGCTGTACGTCCGCGACGTCTTCACCCTGGTGTTCGTAGGCGCATGCGCGCTCGCCCTCGGACTGGTGGCCCGCTTCGGCGCTTCCTGGCTCCGCCGGGGACTCCTGCTGTTCCTCGCCGCGTTCTCTTGCTGCTACGCGCTCTACGACATCCGCGACGACCTGCTCCACCTCCAGTCCTGGTCGGGCGGGACCGACGCGGACGCGCTCGCGCGTGCCACGTTCATTCCGGCGATCGTCTGGGGAGTCGCCTGGGGCCTGCTCTCCATCGCGCTCGTCCTGGTGACGCTGCGGCGGATCGCGATGTCCGCCCAACCCGCTCCCGCGGCGATGTAAGCTGCGCAGCATGCCGCGGCCCTGGACGGTCCTTCCGCACCGGCCGATCGAAAAGCTCCAGGAGAACCTCTGGACCGCGGAATCGGATCTGCCGCAGGGACCGCTCAAGCGCCGGATGGGGATCGCCCGGCTGGGCACCGGACAGATCGTGTTCCTCAACGCCATCGCCCTGGAGGAGCCGGCGATGCAGCAGATCGAGCGCTGGGGAGAGCCCGCGTTCGCGATCGCCCCGAACGCCTACCACCGCATCGACCTCGGATCGTACAAGGTCCGCTATCCGAAGCTGCGGGTGCTGGCCCCGCAGGCGGCGCGCAAGCGCGTGGAGCAGATCGTGCCGGTGGAAGGCGGGCTGGAGCTCTTGCCCTCGGACCCGGACATCGCCGTCGAGGGCGTGGCGGGGACGAAGATGGGTGACGTGGTCTGCACCGCGCGGGCAGCTTCGCGGGCTTCGCTCTGCTTCCCGGGCGACCTCCTGATGAACGCGCAGCCCGGCCGGGGCATCCACGGCCTGATCCTCCGGCTGCTCGGCTTCGTGGGAGACCTCCGGGTCCCGCGGCTGATCCGCTGGATCGGGGTGAAGGACCGCGCCGCGCTCAGGGCCCACCTGCTCCGCCTGGCCGACACGCCTGGCCTGCAGAACGTCTTCGCCTGCCACGGGCCGGTGGTCTCGATCGATCCCTCGGGCGCGCTGCGCCGCGCGGCTGCCGTCCTCTGACGCAATGGCCGCGCGAGCCTTAGCTTCCGGCATGGCCACGAGACGCGGGGTCCTGTCCGGATTGATCGGAGGTCTGTTCGCCATGGCATCGAAAGGAGCACAGAAGCAGGCGGGAGGCGCGCCGCCTGGGAACGTGCCGAAGGGCAAGTACAAGATTCCCTCGGGCGCTACGGCGCAGACCCGGGAGCTCGGGCGCACGGGCGTCCGCGTGTCGATCCTCGGGGTGGGCGGGTACCACCTCGGCCTGCCGCAAGACGAGCAGGAGAGCATCCGCATCGTCCGGCGCGCTCTCGACCACGGGATGAACTTCCTCGACAACTGCTGGGACTACAACGAGGGCAAGAGCGAGGAGCGAATGGGGAAGGCCCTGCGCGACGGATACCGCCAGAAGGCGTTCCTCATGACCAAGCTGGACGGCCGCACGGCGCAGTCGGCGCGCGAGCAACTCGACCAGTCGCTGCGGCGCCTGCAGACCGACGCCATCGACCTGGTCCAGATCCACGAGGTGATCCGCGACGACGATCCGGAGCGGTGCTTCGCCAAGGGCGGCGCGATGGAGGCGTACCTCGAGGCGCGCAAGGCGGGAAAGCTGCGGTTCATCGGCTTCACCGGCCACAAGGACCCGCGCATCCACAAGCACATGCTGGAGGTGGCAAGGCAGAACGGCTTCCGCTTCGACACGGTCCAGATGCCGGTGAACGTGCTCGATGCGCACTACCGCAGCTTCGAAAAGGAGGTCATTCCGGTGGCGCAGCTGGACGGGACCGCGGTGCTCGGGATGAAATCGATGGCGGCGGGGCTGATCCTGGAGTCAGGCGCCGCCTCCCCGGTCGAGTGCCTGCGCTATGCCATGAGCGTGCCGGGGATCGCCGTGACCATCACTGGCTGCGACAGCGAAGGCGTCCTCGAGCAGGCCCTCTGGCTGGCGACCACCTTCAAGCCGATGACCGATGAGGAGCGCCAGACGCTGCTCGCGCGCACCGCCCCGCATGCCAAGGGCGGCAAGTGGGAGAAGTTCAAGACCACTGGGATGTTCGACGGGACGGAGCAGCACAAACAGTGGCTCACCTCTGCGAGGCTGTGACGCCTTACCGCCGTCGCATCCGCCAGGCCACGAAGTCCGTGAGCGAGGCCAGCTTCTGGAAATAGGGATTGCGCTCCCGCTCGCGCGCGATCGAGGAGACCGGAACGTCGCCGTAGTCGTGTCCGGGGTAGAGGCGCACGTCCCCGGGGAGCTTCGCGACGCGGTTCAGGCTCTGGAACATCTGCTCCGGATCTCCTCCCGCGAGGTCGCAGCGGCCGCAGGCGTTGACGAAGACGGTGTCGCCGGCGAAGAGCCCGTCCCCGGCGTGCCAGCAGGTGGAGCCCGGCGTGTGCCCGGGCGTGTGCATCGCGCCCACGCGCAAGGGACCCACTTCGACCACGTCGCCCGCATCCAGCGCCGTGACCTCCGATCGCAAGTCCGGCGCGAGCCTGGGAACGTCGGCGCGGTGCGCGTAGACGCGGATTCCTCCTGCGGCGAGAACCTCGGGCAGTCCGTTCACGTGGTCGAAGTGGTGGTGCGAGACCAGGGCGTGCGTGACCTTCCGCCCGTCCTCTTCCGCGGCCCGCAGCGCTGCGGGTACGTCCCACGCGGGATCGACGATCGCCGTTTCCCGGGAGCCTTCCGCGCCGAGCAGGTAGACGAAGTTCTCCATCGGGCCGAGCTTGAGCTGCCGGACGTAGAGGGCCATCACCAGCCTCCCCGGTTGATGAGCACCACGATCTCGCTGCGGTGTCCGCGCGTCTTCGGGTAGTAGAGGATCAGATCGCTCCGGCCCTTCCCGTCCAGGTCGACCGCGTCGAGCACGCCGGCGGCGCGCACCTCGACGGTCTCCGCCGCGCTGGAGGCGAACTCGCCTCCGCCCAGCGCCGGGTAGATTTCGAGCTCCTCGTCGCTGGATCCGAAGATCAGGTCGGGCTTGCCGTCGCCGGTCACGTCCGCGGTCAGGCTGATGGCCTGCAGGTCGGAATCCCCGGAGAGCGGGATGTGGAACTTCAGCTCGCGATCGCTGGCCGGCTCCGGCGTGAACTTCCGCGTCTTCGGATCGAACGGGTAGATCTGGAAGTCCACCTTGGCCGTCTTGGCCGTGAGCATGCGGATGAGCGCGAACACGCCGAAGCTGGTGTAGGGCACTACCAGGTCCGGGCGGCCGTCGCCGTTCAGGTCCACCAGCTGCGTCTGGAACAGGCTCACGCCTTCGCTCTCCAGCACTTCGGCCGGCTTGGCCGAGAACCCGTCCTTGCGCCCGAAGAACAGGTAGATCGTGTTCCTGGCGGACGTCACGCCTTCGAAGACCTGCTTGCGCACGATCAGGTCGGCGAATCCGTCGCCGTCCACGTCGGCGACCAGCGTGGTCGCGGAGGTGCCGCGCTCGCGGTGATCGGCGGGCGTGCGCACCGCGAAGTCGCGGCTGAAATCGGGTTGCGGGTGGAAGGAGAACCCCGGCGACTGGCGATAGATGGCGATCCGGTCCTCCTGCGTGGCGATGATGTCGCGCAGCCCGTCGCCGTCGGTATCCATCACGTTCAGCGCCGGAAAGCCGTAGCGCACCTCGATGCCCTCGTTGCGCTTGGGTCCGCCGCTGACCTCCATGTCCACCTCCAGCTCGGCCGCCTTGTCGTAGTGGTCGCCGGTGCGGCGGAAGACGGCGAGAGATCCGAGCGCAGGCACGAGCAGGTCCCGGCTCCCGGGGCCCGCCAGGTCGTAGATCAGCTTGACGCGCGGCAGCTCGCCGTTGATCGGCTGGTGGAAAAGCGTGGGATGCTCCACCAACTTGCGCGGAGGTGCCGGGACGCGCCCCGGGAACGACTTGGCGTTCACCCCGCGGGGAGTCACCAGCAAGAGGTCCTCGGCGGGACCGGGCCCCACCGAGCCCGCGTCGTAGGCACAGGCCTCGGCCTCGTCCACTGCGAGCATCAGGTCCGGCCGGGGGGCGAAGATGCCGTTGCGGTTCCAGAAGATGGCGAAGGACCTCTTCTGGTATGGCGGCAACCCGGTCTTGTAGACGGCGACAAGATCCTTGCGGCCGTCACCGTCCAGGTCGGCGGCGATCACCGAGGCGACCTCGCCTTCCACCATGAGCGCCTGCACCTGGAAGTGCGGCGCCGCGGCAGCGGCTGCAAGGAGGAAGGGAGCGAGGAGCACAGGGCTGCAGCTTAGTTGAGGTTGGCCCGCGCCGGCATGGACGCCAGTCGAAGCGTCCCAGAAAGCCGGTCGGCGATGCGCCGCACGTCCTGTTCGTCGCCCTCCACCAGCGCGACCTGTTCTCCCCCGCGGGTCTCGATCCACGCCCGCGCCGTCTTGCCGGAGAACGCCACGTGCACTCCGTCGATCTCGCCTGCCGGCAGCCGCAGCCGGTGGGAGCGCAGCTCGGCCCCTTCGAAGCTCCAGCCTGACAGCTCGGCTTGCACCAACTGCACCACGAACGCCACGGCGAGCACGGCGGTGGCGATCCCGATCACCTGGTGGCCGATGAAGAAGTCGAACACGCCCCACCCGGCTGCCGCGACCGCCAGCAACGCCGAGAAGGCGCGGGCGGACCGCCGGCGGGTCAGGCGGAACTCGGGTCCCGGCGCCAGCTCGAGATCTCTTCGGAACGTGCCGCGCACGGCCGTTATCCTACAGCGGAGCGGAATGGAAGCCACGGTCCCACACGTTCCCACATCGAGAGGGTCCCCCGATGAGCGCAGGCGAGTGCAAGGTGCTGATCGTCGACGACGATCTGGATACGCGAGAGGCGCTGGCAGACGCGTTGGCGGCTGCCGGCTTCCTCGTCCACCAGGCTTCCGACGGCCAGGGAGCGTTGGAGTTCATCGACCGGAACGGCGATCCCGACGTGATCCTGCTGGACTTCCGCATGCCGGGGATGGACGGCGCCCAGTTCCTCGAGCGCACGCGCGCGTCGCGCTCCCGCGTGATCATGCTGACCGGGGACGCATCGGCCCGCGTGGTGCGGCTCGCGCGCGACGCGAAGCTGCTGGCGAAGCCAATCGACCTCGAGCAGCTCGAGGCGGCGGTGAAGGAAGCCTGCGCGGCGTAACCCTCCAAAGCGCAAAAAAAACGTAGCCGCATTTCCGCGCCTTCGGCGCGGAGCAGCTAGACATCCAGCTCCTTCACCTCTCCCGCGCGCTCCATGATGAACTTGAATCGCGCGCTCACGTCCTTGCCCAGCAGGTCGTTGATGGTCCGCTCCGTATCGAGCGCAGCCTCCTCGGGAATGGTCACTCGCAGCGACAGGCGCCGGCGCGGATCGAGCGTGGTCGCCTTCAGCTCGTCCGCCGTCATCTCGCCGAGGCCCTTGAACCGCATGATGTTGGGCTTGGCGTTGCCCTTTCCATGCTCCTTGAGGATGCGCGCGCGATCCGGGTCGTCCAGCGCCCAGTAGGTATCCTTCCCGATCTCGATCTTGTAGAGCGGCGGCTGGGCGATGAAGACGCTGCCGTTCAAGATCAGCTGCCGCATGTGACGGTAGAAGAACGTCAAGAGCAGTGTCGAGATGTGGTGCCCGTCGCTGTCCGCGTCCATCAACAGGAAAATCTTCCCGTAGCGCAGGTTGCCAGGCTTGAAGTCCTCGCCGATCCCACACCCGAGGGCGGAGACGATGTCCTGAAGCTCCTTGTTCTGGCCGACCTTCTCGCTCGAGGCCTGCTCGGCGTTCAGCACCTTGCCGCGCAGCGGCAGGATCGCCTGCGTCCGGCGATCGCGGCCCTGCTTCGCGGAGCCGCCGGCGGAGTCGCCTTCCACGATGAACAGCTCGCTTTCCTGCGGGTTCGTGGAGGCGCAGTCGGCGAGCTTGCCGGGCAGGTTCAGCCGGTGCGAGATCGCCGTCTTGCGCGTCACCTGCTGGGCCGCCGCCCGCGAAGCCTCGCGGGCCCGCGCCGCCAGGATGATCCGCGCGACGATCGGTTCCGCCACCGTCTTGGTGTCGTTCAGCCACTTTTCCAGCGCCGGCCGGACCACGGCCTCCACCTGCGCCGTCGTCTCGGGGTTGTTGAGCCGTCCCTTGGTCTGCCCCTGGAACTGCGGGTCGACCACGTAGCTGGAGAGGATTCCGCAGACGCCCTCGCGGATGTCCTCCGCCGTGAGCGTCACGCCCTTCGGCTGCAGGCCATGGGTCTCCAGGTAATTGCGCACGGCCTTCACGATTCCCGAGCGCAGCCCCGCCTCGTGCGTGCCGCCGTTCGGGGTGGGGATGCCGTTCACGTAGCTGCGCACGTGCTCGTCGGTCGCCTCCGTCCACACCAGCGCGATCTCGAGGCGGACCTCGCCCTCGCCCTGCTTGTAGAAGAGCGCGCCCGGCGGAATCCGCATCGCCGCCACCGGGGGCACCGAGGGAATCTCGCCACCCTGTGCGGTCAGACCGGTCTCGGGCAGGCCTTCCTCGCTGGTGACGATCGGCTCCGAGCCAGCGTGCGCGGAAATCCTCTGTCCCGCGGGGACCGTGTTCTTCCCGCGCTGGGCGACCACCTTGGCGAGGTATTCGGCGATCCCGCCTTCGTGCTGGAGGGTCTCCTCCCGCGCGGGCTTCTGCGTCTCGTCACGGAAGACGACCACCATCCCGCGGTGCAGGTAGCTCTTCGCCTCCAGCCGGTCGCGGATCAGCTCGGGATCGAACTTCGCCTTCACGCCGAAGATCTCCGCGTCGGGCGTGAAGGTGATGGTGGTGCCGGTACCGCGCGTCTTGCCTTCGATCTTCAGCTTCGAGGTGGCGAGACCCTTCGCGTACGTCTGTACATGGTGCTTGCCCTCGCGCTTGATGCGCGCGATCAGGCTGGAGGAGAGCGCGTTCACCACGCTGCTGCCCACGCCGTGCAGGCCGCCGGAATGGATGTAGTTGCCCTGCTCGAACTTTCCGCCCGAGTGCAAGGTGGTGAGGATCACCTCCAGCGCAGACTTCTTGTACTTGGGCATCAGGTCGACGGGGATGCCGCGGCCGTCGTCGGCGATGGTCGCCGTCTTGCCGTCCTTGTGCAGGGTGACCTCGATGCGCGAGGCGTAGCCGTTGATCACCTCGTCGACCGAGTTGTCGAGGATCTCCCAGAGCAAGTGGTGGTAGCCGCTCGTGTCGATCCCGCCGATGTACATGGCGGGTCGCTTGCGGACGGGCTCGAGCCCCTCCAGGACCTGGATGTCCGCCGCGCTGTAGCGGGTCTTCCGGACGGCCATTTATTTCTTCTCCTCGGACGGGAGCGCCTGCACCACCGGCGCTGAGGGCAGCACCTTGATTGCGTCCTTCCGCACCAGTTGCCGGCCCTTGCCGCCCCGGCTCGAGGCCTCGCGCAGGGTCAACTCCAGCTTGCGGCCCTTGGACGACTCCAGCGGCAGCTCCGCCTTCTTGTCGCTGGTGCAGAGGAAGCCCACCAGCTTGTCGCCCTGCTGCACCTTGATCACCCGGACGCCGCGGCCGGGACCGGCCAGCTCGTTCACTTCCTTCGCCTTGGTGACCAGCGCGTAAGCCTTCTCGGTGACCACCGCGAGGAAATCCTTGTCCTCGACCGGCACCACGCCGATCAGCTCGTCCTCCTTGGCCGGCCGGGCGAACCGCCGCCCCGCGCGGGTGGAGATCTCGGTGTGTGGAGCCAGCGCGAAGCGCAGCCCATAGCCGCCGCGCGAGAGCCCCAGGAGCTTCTCCGGCCGGGGCACGCGCTTGTCGAGCGAAAGGGCGCCCACCACCCGCTCGTTGTCGTCGAACTTGAACAGCTTCTGCACCGGGTCGCCGTAGCCGGTGCTGGCCGGGACGTCGTTGAACCGGGTCACGTAGGCGGTGCCGAAATTGCTGAACAGCACGAGATTGCTCTTCAGCGAGCCGCCGAGCACGAACGCCACCTCGTCGCCTTCCCGGACACGCGTTTGCGAGGGATCCTTCAGCTCGCGCACGCGCTTGACCCAGCCGTCGCGGGTGAGCACCACCTGCGCGTCCTCATCGGCGATGAAGGCTTCCTCGCTGTACTCCACCTCCTCGCTGCCCGCGCCGCCGATCTTCGTGCGCCGCTTGTCCGCGTAAGCCTTCTGGATCTCCGCGATCTCCTCGCGCACCACCGCCCATCGGCCACGGTCGTTGCCCAGGAGCTCCTTCAGGCGCTTCTGCTCGGCCCGCTTCTCCTTCAGCTCCTTCTCGATCACCAGGATCTCGAGCTTCGCCAGCCGGTACAGCTTCATCTCGAGGATCGCG
>DASQAS010000164.1:0-34631 GCA_035635635.1 Myxococcales bacterium
CAGTCAGGAAGGTAGATTATCCACGTGTTACGCACCCGTTCGCCGGTTTACTCATCCTTGCGGACTTTCTCCCTCGACTTGCATGTGTTAGGCACGCCGCCAGCGTTCGTTCTGAGCCAGGATCAAACTCTCCAATTAATCCTTCTTGGAGCGTCAGCTCCTGTGCTGACGTACTTCTCTCAAAGCATTGCGGTTCCGCAATCTGCTTCGTGGACTTGCTATCCAGTTTTCAAAGACCGAGCGTCCTGCCACCTGCCTGCTGCGCTGCGGACCACCGACTGCGAACTGCCGCTTCTACAACCGCCCGCAGACAACGCAACTTCCCGGCGCGAATTGCTGCGCCGTCCCGTTGTCTCCCTCGTCATCGAAGGGGCGCGGTGTGTACCTCCGCAGCGCATCAGTGTCAAGCCTCGATCCTCAGCGGGAACCAGCCCGTCCGCTCGACGCTCGGACGATCGCTTCCAGCTCCGCGTATGCCCGGTCCAGATCGTCGTTCACCACCCGGTGCTCGTAGTCCGCCGCCTTCGCGATCTCCTTCTGCGCCGCGTCGAGGCGCCGGCGGACGGTGGCGTCGTCGTCGGTGGATCGGGCGCGGAGGCGCCGCTCCAACTCCTCCAGCGAGGGCGGGAGCAGGAGCACCCGCACGGCCTCGGGGTGCTGCTTCTTGATGTTCTGTCCGCCCTGCACGTCGATGTCGAACACCACCAGCCCCTTGGCCTGTTCGATCGCGCTGCGCGGCGTTCCGTAGTGGTTGCCGTGGACCTGCGCCCATTCCACGAAAGCGCCGGCGTCGATCATCCGCTGGAACTGCTCCGCGCTGACGAAGCGGTAGTCCACCCCGTCCTTTTCGTGCGGCCGCGGCGGGCGCGTGGTGTAGCTGACCGAGAAGACCGCCCCGGGGTGCGCCGCGACCAGGCGCCGCGCGAGCGTCGTCTTTCCCGTTCCCGAAGGCGCGCTGAGGATGAGCAGCAGCGGTTTCATTCGACGTTCTGCACCTGCTCGCGGATTCGCTCCAGCTCGGCCTTCAGCTCCACCACCGTGGCGGCGATGCCGGCGTGCTGCGACTTCGAGCCGATGGTGTTGATCTCCCGGTTCAGTTCCTGGACCAGGAACTCCAGCTTGCGCCCGGCCGGGGCCTGCGAGGAGACAAGACCGCGCGCCTGGGCCAGGTGGCTGGCGAGCCGCGTCAGCTCCTCCGCCACGTCGGTGCGGTCGGCGAACAGCGCCACCTCCTGCGCCAGCCTGGCGGGATCGAGCGGGACCCCGCGCGACAGCTCGGCGATGCGCGTTGAGAGGCGGTCCCGGACCGACTCGACCTGCAAGGGGGCCAGCCGCGCGACCTCGCGCGCGCCCTTCTCGATCGTGTCCAGCCGCGCCGAAAGGTCGCGCGCCAGCGCCTCTCCCTCCCGGCGCCGCATCTGATCGAGCGCGTCGATCCCGGCGCCGAGCGCCGCCTGCAGCGCCTCGGAAGCGCGCTCCAGGTCCGGCGCGGCTTCTCCCAGCGAGATGACGCCTTCCATCGCGGCCAGGTCCTGCACGGTGGGCTCGCCGGCCAGGCCCAGCGAGTCCTTCAGCTCGCGAAACGACTTCGCGTAGGCGGCCGCGAGCGCCAGGTCGACGTGTGGCACGGAGCCGCGCGCCCCGCTCGCCTCCCGGCGCACGAACGCCTCGATGACCCCGCGGCTGACCCGGCCCTTGATGGTCTTCACCAGCTCGGGCTCCAGCGAGGCCAGCTCGCGCGGCAGGCGCGGCTTCACCTCGCAGAACTTGCCGTTGACGGAGCGCAGCTCGACGGAGATCGCTTCCCCGCCGGCCTCGCCGCGTCCCGCGCCGAAGCCGGTCATGGAGCGGATCAAGCGGGGTCCTCCCGGGTGGGGGCAGGTTGTGCCGGGGCAGGCAGCCTGTCAAGAAGTCGCCCCGCGGCCGCGAGCAGTGGCTGCTCGTCGGCCGGCGCGACCACCGCCTCGAAGCGCGGGCCAGGATGCGCCCAGCGCAAGCCGGCCGGATCGAGGAACACTGCCGCCACCGGGGCGCCGCAGGCGACCGCGAGGTGCATCGGCCCGGTGTCGTTGGTCACCACCAGCCGGGCGGCCCGGAAGGCCGCCGCGAGCTCGTCCAGGTCGGTGGGCGGCGCCAGCTCGGCCGCGCCTGCGGAAGCCCCGGACACCTCGCGCGCGAGGTCCTCCTCGCCAGGCCCCCAGAAGACCACCGAGCGCAGGCCGCGCTCGCGCAGCAGCCGCCGGGCGAACGCCGCGAACCGGGCCGCCGGCCAGCGATGATCCTGCTTGCGCGCGCCGGGATTGATCGCCGCGAAGGCGCCGTCAACGGGTGAAAGGCGGCGGCCCAGCGAGGTCTCCAGGGGCGGCGGCGGCAGGCGCAGCCCGAGGGGCTCCAGCAGGCGCATCTTCGCAACCACCTCGGGAGTTCCGGGGGGCGGGAGAGCCGCGACTCCGCCGTACGCCAGGCGGGCAGGACCACGATCGGAGCCGACCACGAAGCGCCGCGCCGCCCAGCGCGACAGGAGCGCGGAGGTCAGCGAGAAGGCGTGCCAGTGGGCGGCGTCCACGGCCACGTCATAGCGCCCGCGCAACTCGCGCAGGAAGCGTAGGGCCGCCAGCGGCCCGGCCCGCTTCTCGAAGCGCACCACGCGCAGCCCCGGGAGCCCTTCGGCGACGTGCGCGCGGCGCGCGGCGAGCAGCAGATCGACGCGCGCCTGGGGCAGCGCGCGTTGGAGGGCGCGCACGAGCGGAACCGTGAGCAGGGCGTTGCCCACGCGGTCGTCGGTGCGGACCACCAGGACGCTGCGGATCTGATCGAGCGGGGGCGCCTCGCCGGGCACCGGGATCAACCAGCCGGCGAGCCGCGCGGCGAGCCGCACCGCGGGGCCGGGAGGCGGGTCCAGGCGCGGATCCATCAGGCCAGCACTTCCCGGCAGGCGGCGGCGACGCGATCCGCGTCGAGGTCGCGCATGCAGCGGTGGTGCCCGAGCGGGCAGCGGCGGGAGCCGTGGACGCTGCAGGGAGAGCAGGAGAGGCCGAGCGAGACCGCGCGCTCGCGGGCGGCCAGCACGTGCACCTCCGATGAGGTCGGACCGAACACCGCGACGGTGGGGATCCCGAGGGCGCGCGCGGCGTGCACGAGCCCGGTGTCTCCGCCGACGGCGAGCGACGACCGCGAGAGGATCGCCAGCGCTTCGCCGACCGGGTTGCCGGTGGTGTCGATGCAGGGCCCGGCGGAGACGATCTCGCGGGCCAGCGCGCGCTCATGTGGGCCACCCAGCAGGACGGGGCGCAAGCCGCCGGCGGCGAGGCGCCGGACAAGGTCCGCGACGTGCACGCTGGGCCAGATCTTGGTGGGCCACTCCGAGCCCAGGCAGATCGCGGCCAGCCTCGCCCCGCCCGCCGGCTCGAGCACGGCGCGCGCCGCTTCCAGCCAGTCGCTGCGGGGAACCAGCCGCATCGGCCCCGGCTCGGCTCCGAGAGCGCGGGCCAGGTCCGCCTCGCGGCCCAGGAAGGTCTTCTCCCGCGTCCGGACGCGCCTCGTGTAGAGCCACGAGCCGGGAGCGCCGGCGAAGCCTGCGCGCTCGGGAATCCGCGCCAGGCGCGCGACCAGCGCAGTGCGGATCGACGCATGCGGCAGCACCGCCAGGTCGTATTGCCGCGTGGCCAGCCGCGCGGCGATGCGGCGCAGCCCCGACAGGCCGCGGTCCTCGCCGCGCTTGTCGTAGACGTGGACGTGACCGACGCCGGGAAACGCGCGCGCCACGTCGCGCCCGCGCGGCGCGACGCAGACGTCCAGCTCGGCGGCCGGAAAACGGCGGACGATCGCCCCGGCCAGCGCCGAGGTGAAGACGGTGTCGCCCAGGAACGCGGTCTGGATGACCAGCACCCGCGCCGGCGGCCGCACCTGAAGCTTCTCGGACAAGACGCGCTCCTGCATGGTCTGCTCAAACGTAGCCGCTGTCCGGCCTTCGGCCGGCGCCGCTCGTCACGTCTGCAGCGGCTTGGCCTCGTCCACCAGCATGACGGGGATGTCGTCCTCGATGCGATACACCAGCTTGCACGCCTTGCAGACGATCTCCTGGCGCTCCTCGCGGAACTCCAGCTCGCCCTTGCACTTCGGGCAAGCGAGGATCTCCTTGAGCTCGGGCGCGATCGGCACACGCCTGGAATATCACGAAAAACGCGACAGCTCCCAGAGACGCGCATATCGGCGGAACGCCTCGTAGGCGCGCGCCCAGGCCATGGTCGCGCCCGCCGCCCCGTCGAGAAACCCCAGCCTGAGCACGTAGCCGCGCACGAACCGCCAGAGCGGCCGCGCGGCGATCTCCCAGGCGCCGGCCCGCGCTCCCTGCGCGAACAGCATGCGCGCGGACAGCTCGCCGTACCGCTCCATCTTGGCCAGGCAATCCTGGAGCGAGTCGCAGGTGTAATGGAGGATCGGCGCGTCCAGGCGGCTGACGCTCCCGTTCACCACCAGCTTTTCGTGGACCGATCTGGCCGGATCGTAGCGGGCGGCGTCGCGGCGGAAGAGGCGGACGTGGCGATCCGGCCAGAAGCCGCCGTGGCGGAGCCAGATGCCCCGGTAGTGGTTCTTGAACGGCAAGGAGTAGGCCGCCGCCGTCCCGAAGGAGGCCTTCCGGAGCTCGGGCGAGGCGCGCTCGTCGGCGTCGATGGAGAGGACCCAGTCTCCCGTGGCCTCGGAGCGCGCGAACTCGTGCTGGCGAGCGAAATCGTCGAAGGGCCTCTCCAGCACCCGCGCGCCCAGCTCCCGGGCGATCTCCCGGGTCCGATCGCGCGAGCCTCCGTCCACCACCAGGATCTCCTCGCAGAATCCTTTCAGGGAGGAGATGCAGTCCGGCAGGTCGCGCTCCTCGTCCTGCGCGAGGATGGTTGCCGAGAGCCGCGTCACAAGAGCGTCTTGAGCCGCGCCATCAGATCGGTGGTCGAGTGGTCCTTGGGATCGCCGGCCACCACCGTCCGCCCTCCGAAGCTCGCGACCAGATCGCGCTCGGGAACGGTCTGTGGCGTGTAGTCCGTCCCCTTGACGTGCAGGTCGGGGCGGAGCGCGAGGAGCAGATCGGCCGCCGTAGGCTCGGCGAAGAGGACCACCCGGTCGACGCAGCGGAGGGCGTCGACGATCTCGGCGCGCTCCCGCTCCGGGATCACGGGACGGCGCGGCCCTTTGGAGGCGCGAACCGAGGCGTCGGTGTTGATCCCCACGATCAGGACTCCACCGCCGGTGGCCGCCTTCGCCGCCTCGAGATAGCGGACGTGGCCGACGTGGAGCAGATCGAAGGCGCCGTTGGCCACGGCGACCAGCGCGCCGCGCTTGCGCGCCTCCTCGCGAAAGGCCTGGGCCTCGGCGAGCGAGCAGATCACCTGCGCCCCCGCGAGGCCGCTCGCGGCTGGGCGACGAGCGTGGGCTGCGCCACCTCGGCCCGGGCGAGCTCGACCCTCAGCTCTTCGGCGGAGACCGGGACCGTTCCCGACTTCTGGACCTTGAGGGCGCCGGCCACGTTCGCGATCCGCATCGCCTGCACCGGGTCGCCTCCCGCGGCCACCGCGGCGGTGCAGGCGGCCATGACGGTGTCGCCCGCGCCGGTGACGTCCACCGCTTCAACCGATCCGTGGACCGGCACCACGGCCGTGGGCGCGCCTGGACGGAGCAACGCCATGCCGTTGCGGCCGCGGGTGACCAGCATCGCCTGCGCCCGCAAGGACTTCAGCAGCTCGCGACCGGCCTCCTCCAGGGCCAGCGGGTCGTCGCCGATGGGGCGGCCGACGGCCTGTTCCAGCTCGACCTCGTTGGGCTTCACCACCGTGACGCCGCGGTACTTGGCGAGCCCGTAACGGGCGTCCACGCAGACGGTGCGCTCCTGCGCGGCGAGCGATCGCACGCCCTCGACCAGGGACGGGGTGAGCAGGCCGAGTCCGTAGTCGGAGACCATGATCGCGTCGCACTTCGCGGCCGCCTGGGCCAGGCCCTTCAGCAGCTTCTGCGCCAGCGCGGGCCCGGGAGGCTTCGGGCCGTCGCGATCGATGCGGAGCATCTGCTGGCGCCGCGTGTTCTTGCCGCCCGCCAGCACGCGCGTCTTGGTCGAGGTGGGCCCCTCCACGGTGAAGACGGCGGAGTCGTCGGTGCCGGCCTCGCGCAAGAGCTCGCGCAGGCGCCGCCCGACGGGATCGTCGCCCACGAGCCCGATGGCTTGCACACGCACTCCGAGCGCGCAGAGGTTCAGGATGGCGTTGGCCCCGCAGCCCGGCTTCAGCTCCGCCGACTCGTAGCGGACGATCAGCACGGGAGCCTCGCGGCTGATGCGGTCGGTCTCGCCGTAGATGAACTCGTCGGCGACCAGGTCGCCAATGGCCGCGATCCGGGCCTTGGAGAACCGGCCGAGGAGGTGGGCGAGGTCCGAGTTCATGGCGCGGCAGTCTACTCCGGGCGCGTCTTCCAGCGGCGGTGCACCCAGAACCAGTGGTCCGGGCGCGCGCGCACCTCGTCCTCCACGGCCCGGGTGATCTGCTGGGTCAGGTCCTGGACCGCGGCGTGCCCGGAGAGGGTCGAGGTGAAGGGACCGCGCATGACCACCAGGTGCCTCCCGTCCGGCTGACGGATGGGAAAGACGGCGAGCAGCGGCGCCCCGGTGCGCAGGGCGAACACGGCCGGAGCGGGGGTGGTGCACGCCTTGTCGCCGAAGAAGTCCACGAAGATGCCTCGGCTCGGCCGCATGTTCTGGTCGACGGCGAGCGCCAGGACCTCGTTGCGGCGCAGCGCCGCGAGAGCCTCCTTGCCGGAGCCGCGGTCGGGGAGATTCCGGATGCCAGTGCGGACGCGGGTGCGGAAGAGCCAGCGGCCGAACGCGTCCCCCAGCGTGCGGACGATGATGGTCAGCTTCAATCCCCGGCGCGCGGCCGCGCGCGCGAGCAACTCGAAGTTCCCGAAGTGGGCCACCGCGAACACCGCGCCGTGGCCGCGGGGCGCGCGCTCGATGAGATCCCAGTTCTCGAAGCGGACGAGATCCTCGACTTCCGCGTCCTCCAGCGGCAACAGGATCTCGAACAGGCTGCGGCCGAGCTGCCGGTAGGAAGCGCGGCCGATCCGCCGCCGCTCGCCTTCGCCCAGGTGCGGGAACGCGCGCTTCAGCCCGTCGAGCGCGATCGCACGGCGCACGCCCAGGATCCACGCCAGCCCGCCCAGCCACTCGCCCATCCGGACCCAGACGCGCCTCAAAGCACTTCACCCAGGGCGCGCTCGAGGGCCTCCTCGCCGCTCAGGACGCGCACGTCCACCCGGACCGCGGCGATCCCGTCCGGACGCTCGATGCGGACCAGATCCTTCTCGGTGGTGACGAGGAGCGCGCCCGCGGCCTGCGCCTTCAGATCCGCCAGCTCGCGGGCCGTATATAGATGATGGTCGCGGAACCAGCGCGTTCCCGCGATTTCGGCGCCCAGCCCGCGCACCGTCTCCGCGAAGCCCTCCGGCCGGGCGATGCCGGCGAAGAGGAAGATGCGCTTTCCCGCCAGCTCGCCGCCCGCGCGGTAGTCGCTCTCCACCGCCGGGAACTCGCGCAGCGCCGCCGTCCGCGGATCGCGCGGCCGGTCGCAGTGCGTGAGCCAGACCAGGCCAAGACGGACGCGGCCCAGCGCCGCGACCGGCTCCCGCAGCGGGCCGGCGGGCAGCAGCCGTCCGTTGCCGAAGGGATTCGACGCGTCGACGACGATCACGTCCAGGTCGCGGGCGATGCCGTGGTGCTGCAGGCCGTCGTCGAGCAGCACCACGTCCGCCCCGCGGCCGACGGCGAGCTCCGCGAGCGCGGCGCGGCGCGGGCCCACGTAGACGCGGAATCCCCGCCGCGCCATCAAGAGGGGCTCGTCGCCTGCTCTCTCCACGGCGGCGTCCGCCGTCACCTCCAGCGGCTCGCGCGAGCGGCGTCCGTACCCGCGGCTGAGCACCGCCGGCCGCCTGCCTCGCTCCACGAGCCGCCGCGCCAACTCGAGCGTCACCGGGGTCTTGCCCGCGCCGCCCACGGTCAGGTTCCCGACCGAGATCACCGGCACGCGCACCTTCGCCGGCCGCGAGACCGCGCGGTGGACCGCCGCGCCGGCGCGATAGAGGGCGGAGAGCGCGCCCAGCGGGGCCGACCAGACGGGCGGCTCCGGCTGCCACCAGAAGTTCACGGGAGCAACTCCGCGATCAGGCGCGCGTCGCGCACGGAGGCACCACGCACCGAAGACACCGCCTCGCGCGCCAGCTCGCCGAGCTTGAGGATCTCGCCGGGGCGGGCGAGCAGATCGCGCAGCAGGCGCAAGAGCGCCATCGGGTCCTTGACCTGCAACCCTCCGCGGCCGACCAGGACCTGCACGCTGTCCTGGAAGTTCTCCATGCGCGGCCCGAACAGGACCGGCTTGCCGCAGGCCGCGGGCTCCAGGATGTTCTGGCCTCCGCGCCGGCCGAAGCTTCCTCCCACGAACACCACGGTCGCGAGCTGGTAGGCGCGGACCAGCTCCCCGATGGTGTCGAGGACGATCACCGGCTCCTTGCCGCCGGGCTGCGACCGCAGGCGCGCGGCGAGCCCCACCGATCGCGCCAGCGCCAGCACGCGCTGGGCGCGCTCGATGTACCGGGGCGCGAGCAACAGGCGCAGGTCCGCGTGCTCGCGCCGCAGGACGGAGAAGACGCGCAACAGGCCGCCCTCCTCGCCTTCGTGCGTCGATCCGCACACCCAGAGGCGCTCGTCGCCGAGGGCGAGGGCCTTGCGCAGAGCGGGGTCCTCCACGGGCGGCACGCTGACCGCCAGCGCGTCGAACTTGGTGTTGCCGGTCACGTGGACCCTTTCCCGTGGCGCGCCCAGCAGCAGCGCCCGCTCCGCCTCCTCGTCCGCGCGCATCATCAGGACGTCGAATCGCGCCAGGAGGTTCCCGGCCAGCCGGAAGAGCACGCGGTACCGGGGAACGTTGCGCGGGCGGAGCCGCCCATTGGTCAGCGCCAGCTTCACGCCGGCGGCGGTCGCGGCCTCGATGAGCTGCGGCCAGAGCTCGGTGTATTCCAGCACCAGGACGTCCGGCCGGAGCGCCGCGATCGCGCGTCGACAGGCGCCCGGCAGATCGTACGGGAGGAAGGTCACGAGCTGGGCGAGCCCCTCCGGGACCAGCCGCTGTCGCGCCATCGAGGCGCCGGAGTCGGTGATGGCCGAGACGATCAGGCGCGCGTCGGGCCGCAGCGACTTCAGCTCGCGCGCGATCGGGACCAGCCCGAGCACGTCTCCCGCGGAGGCGCCGTGGAGCCAGACGCGCGGGCCACTCTCCGGCAGCGCGAGCCCGTCGTAGTAGCCGAGGCGCGAGCGGATGCCCTGGCGCACCCGCGGATGGAGCAGGAGGAACGGCAGCAGGAGCCAGAAGACGAGGTATTCCGCCGCGACCGCGATGAAGGTCAAAACCGTGTCCCCACGGCGATGCCGGGCTCGAAGAGGAAGTGGGTGGCGTGGTCGGGCCCCGGCTTGGTGACGAGCTCGACCGCCGCTCCCGGCGAGATCTGCACCGGTCCGATGTCGACTGCGGCAGCCAGGCCCAGCCCGCCGGAGAGGACCGGCGTCCACTGCAGGACGGTCTGCGTGGTGTCGAAGCCCACTTTCACGTCGTGCCAGGCGCGGATCCAGTAGGCACGGAGGAACGGCGAGGCGGTGACCGCGAAGACGGGGTTCACCCGGTAGGTCGCGATCAGCGGCATCTCGACCCCGACCGACCGGTAGTTCCACACGTCGGTCTGCGAATTGCCGCCGCTGGTCCTCTGGATCTGCTGCTCGGCGCCGACGCCCACCACCCGCGCGCCGAGCTCGAGCGCGAACCCCCCCGTCGGGGGGATGTTCCGGAGGCGAATCCGGGCGCCCACCGCTCCGCCGATCACCATCGGCGTGAACGGCACCACCGGATTGCTCAGCTTGAGCTGTCCCTCCAGCGCCACGCGGTCGGTGGCTTGCCAGCGGACGGAGACGTCGGAGGACACCCAGGTGGAGACCTCGTACTGCTGGGCCTGCGGCGGCGTGGCCTTCATGTCCCCGAGGTCGCTGGGACCGGCGAGGACGCGGCCGGTCTCCAGGGAGAGGCTGACGTGGACGTCGCCAGCCGCGAGATCGCCCGCCGGCAGGAAGGTCCCGGCGCTGACCACCGGGAGGGCGCAGCCCGAGCACAAGACCGCCAGCAGCGCCCGGTTCAACCGGAGAGCCCCGGAAAGGTGTCGCGAATGCCGTCGAACATGAATTGCACCGCCAGCGCGCCGATGATCAGGCCGATCACGCGGTTCATCACATTCAGGCCCGTCACTCCCAGGAACTGCGAGATGCGGTCGGCGGCCACCAACATGAGGTAACTGGCCAGGCAGGTAAGCGCGATCGACAGGATCACGGGCACAGCGAACGCCTTGCGGCCCGCGCGGCCCATCAAGGCGGTGACGGTGGCGATCGAGCCGGGTCCGGCCAGCAGCGGGATCGCAAGCGGGACGATGGCCACGTCCTCCTTCTCCGCGCTCTCTCTCGCCTCCTCCGGCGTCACCCGGGTCCGCTGCGGCTGGGCCCGGAGCATCTCGAGGGAAGTGAGCAGCAGCAGCACGCCGCCCGCCACCTTGAAGGCGCCCAGCGTAACCCCGAACACCTTGAAGATCAGCGTCCCGGCCACCGCGAAGAGCGTGAGGACGAAGAAGGCCACGATGCAGGCGCGGCGGGCCATTTCCCGCCGCTTCTGCGGCGAGTCGTCGCGGGTCATCGCCATGAAGATCGGGATGACGCCCATGGGGTCGACCACGAAGAAGATCGCCGAGAGCGACAGCAGGCTGAAACTGAACCACTCCTGGATCATGCGCTTGTCTCCAAGCCCACCGGCCTGCCGAGCTGGCGCACCCGCCGTCTGCTGTTCACGTTCCTTCGCTGTGTACCATCGTTTGCTTTCCGGCGCGCCCGGCGGCGGCTACATTCGGTAGGGTGGAGGAGGCGAACTACCGGGAGCTGGTCGAGAACGCCAGCGACATCATCTACGCGCACGACCTTTCGGGCCGCTTCACCTGGGTGAACCGGGCGTGCGAGCGCGTCACGGGCTATTCCCGCGACGAGACGCTGCGCCTGCGCATCTGGGACCTGGTCGCGCCCGAATACCGGGCCGAGTTGGAGAAGAACCTCTCCGGCGAGCTGCAGACCTTCGACGTAGAGGTGGTCGGGAAGGACGGGCGGCGGATTCCGGTGGAGATGAGGAGCCGGGTGGTCTACCGCGGGCAGATGCCGGTGGGCGTGCAGGGCATTGCCCGCGACGTGACCGAGCGGCGGCGCGCGGAAGAGGCGGTGCGGGAGAGCGAGGAGCGCTACGCGCTGGCCGCGCTGGGCAGCAACGACGGCCTCTGGGATTGGGACCTGCGCGAGAACCGGATCTTCCTCTCCGCTCGCTGGAAGCAGCAGCTGGGCGCGACCGGGTCGGAGATGGGGGACGAGCCCGACGAGTGGTTCGACCGCGTCCACCCGGACGACCGCGAGCGGCTCTTCGGCGATCTGAGCCTGCACCTGGAGGGCCGCACGCCCCACCTCGAGACCGAGCACCGGGTGCGCCACCTGGACGGGAGCTGGCGCTGGATGCTGGTGCGCGGCGCGGCGGTGCGCGACGAGGCGGGGAAGGCGTACCGGCTCGCCGGATCGCAAACCGACATCACCGAGCGCAAGCTCGCCGAAGAGAAGCTGCTCCACGACGCGCTGCACGACGGGCTCACCGGCCTGCCGAATCGGTCTCTGTTCATGGATCGCCTGGGGCAGGCGCTGGCGTTCCAGCAGCGGCGATCGGACTACCGGTTCGCGGTCCTGTTCCTGGACCTGGACCGGTTCAAGACGGTGAACGAGAGCCTGGGACACATGCAGGGCGACGTCCTGCTGGTGCAGGTCGCGCAGCGCCTGCGGGCGATGGCGCGGCCCGGCGACACGGTGGCGCGCCTGGGCGGCGATGAGTTCGCGCTGCTGCTGGGAGATTTCACGGACCCCGAGGAGCCGCAGCTGGCGGCCGGGCGCGCGCAGGAAGCGCTCTCCGCTCCCTACGACCTGGATGGCACCGAGGTGTTCGTGACCGCCTCGATCGGCGTCGCGGTGGGGACGCCGGAGTACTCCCGGCCCGAAGAGCTGCTGCGCGACGCGGACACCGCCATGTACCGCGCCAAGGATCTGGGCCGCGCCCGGCATGCGGTCTTCCATCCCGACATGCACGCCCGCGCGCAGGCGCTGCTCCAGCTCGACACCGACCTGCGCCGCGCGATCGATCGCGGCGAGCTGAGATTGCGTTACCAGCCGGTGGTCTCCCTCTTCAACGGACAGATCACCGGGTGCGAGGCGCTGATCGTCTGGGAGCATCCGACCCGCGGACAAATCCCTCCCGGGGACTTCATCCCCACGGCCGAGGAGACGGGGCTGATCATTCCGATCGGCCGCTGGGCGCTGGCGCAGGCCTGCGCGGACGCGAAGGCCTGGAACGGCATCCTGCCCCAGGGACCCGGCGTCTCGGTCAGCGTGAACCTCTCCGCCAAGCAGCTCGTGCCCAGGCTCCTGGAGGACGTCCGCGGCGCCCTGGAGGGCAGCGGGCTTCCGGCGCGGCGGCTGCGGCTGGAAGTGACCGAGAGCGTGATCATGGAGAACGCCGGGCCTGCCGCGGTGCTGCTCGGGCAGCTCAAGGCGCTCTCGGTCGGGTTGCTCCTCGACGACTTCGGGACGGGGTATTCCTCGCTCAGCTACCTGCACAACTTCCGCTTCGATACGCTGAAGATCGATCGCAGCTTCGTCGCGCGCCTCGAGCAGTCCGGGAAGCAGGCGGAGATCGTGCGCACCGTCGTCAGCCTTGCGCGCGCCTTGCAGATGGAGGTGGTGGCGGAGGGAGTGGAGAACGCGGCGCAGGCGCAGCAGCTGCAAGAGCTCCAGGTCGACTGCGCCCAGGGGTTCTGGTTCTCGCGGGCGCTGGACGCGAAGGCGTTCCAGGAGTTGCTGCGGGCGCAGAGGGTGTTCCCGCTGGCCCAGATCGGGCAGCCGGAGGCGACGCGGCACTGAGGGCGGGTCAAGACACCCGTGCGCCGCCGACATACGCCTGTGATACAGAGCCGCAAAGATGGCCACCCCTCCTCCGTCGCTCGCGGACGAGCTGAAGAGCCTGCGGATCGACCGCGCTCCGGACAGGCGGGCGTTTCCGCCGTGGGCACTGCCGCTGCTGGTGGTCGCGGGCCTCGCCGCCGTCGCGCTGATCGCGTGGAAGACGCTAGGCGGGCACCTCTTCGCGCCCGAGGTGGAGACCGCGACGGTCGCGCTGATCACGCCGGCGCAGGGGGCGCAGCTTCTGGTGGCCACCGGCTACGTGGTCCCGCAGCGCAAGGCCAACATCTCGCCGCGCATCGGCGGGAGGGTAGCGAAGATCTTCGTCGAGGACGGCACGGTGGTGAAAGCCGGCCAGGTGATCGCCGTGCTCGAGGACGCCGACTACCGCGCCCAACTCGCGCAGGCGAAGGCCGACGTCAAGTCGGCGCAGGCACGCGTGATGCGCGCGGAAGTCGACCTGCAGGACGCGCAGCGGCAATACAAGCGCGAGGAGATGCTGCACGCGCAGGGCGTCTCCACTGCTGCCGCGTTCGACACCGCCACCGCGCGGTTGGGAACCGCGAAGGCGTCGCTGGCCGCGGCGGAAGCGGACGTGGGCGCCGCCCGCGCGCGGGTTGACGTAGCGAGGGTCAACCTGGACAACTGCTACGTCAAGGCGCCGTTCGACGGACGCATCACCCAGAAGCTCACCGACGTGGGCGAGATCGTCTTCGGGTTCACCAGCGCGGGCAATGCCGGCAACGGCGGCATCGCGTCGCTGGCCGACTTCAACAGCCTGCAGGTGGAGGCGGACGTCTCTGAGTCCCAGGTGTCCAAGCTCGTGATCGGGACGCCAGCCGAGACGGTGCTGGACGCCTTTCCCGACCGCCGGTACCGGGCGAGGGTCGCCGAAGTCCGCCCCCGCGTGGATCGGGCGAAGGCCACGGTCACGGTGAAGGTCGCGTTCATGGACGAGCCGAAGGACGTATTGCCCGACATGGGCGCCAAGGTCACGTTCCTCTCCCGCCAGCTCGACGACGCGGCGCAAAAGGCGCCTCCGACACCGGCCGTGGCGCCTGACGCGGTGGTGGACCGCGGCGAGACCAAAGCAGTGTTCGTGGTGCAGCCGGATGCCACGGTGAGGAGCGTGCCGGTCGTCACCGGAGCGCCGCTGGGAAGCCTGGTCTCGCTCCGCGAAGGGCCGGCTCCGGGGACGCGCGTGGTCCGCTCGCCGCCGGCCGGCCTCAAGGACGGCATGAAGGTGAAGGAGAAGCAATGATTTCGAAGACCGCTCCCGCAGCGCGCCTGGCCCAGCCCATCATCGAGATCCGCGGCCTGCGCAAGGTGTACCAGCGCGACCGCCAGCAGCTCGTCGTCCTGGACGGCATCGATCTCGACATCCCGGATGGCGCGTTCGAGGCGCTGATGGGGCCGTCGGGCTCCGGGAAGACCACGCTCCTGAACCTGATCGCGGGGATCGACTCTCCCACCAGCGGGTCCATCCGCGTGGCCGGCGAGGAGATCGGCAAGCTCTCCGAGACCGCGCGCGCCGAGTGGCGCGCCCGCAACATCGGCTTCATCTTCCAGTTCTACAACCTGATGCCGGTGCTGACGGCGGCGGAGAATGTCGAGCTGCCCCTGCTGTTGACCGGGCTGCGCCGGGCCGAGCGCGTGCGGCGGGTGGAGGTGGCGCTCAAGCTGGTGGGGCTGCAGGACCGCCTCGATCATACGCCGCGCCAGCTCTCCGGGGGCCAGCAGCAGCGCGTGGCCATCGCCCGCGCGATCGTGGCCGACCCGCGCATCATCGTGGCCGACGAGCCGACCGGCGACCTGGATCGCAAGAGCGCCGAGGAGGTGCTCGGGCTGCTCAGGACGCTCAACGAGACGCTGGGCAAGACGGTGGTGATGGTGACGCACGATCCGCACGCCGCCGAGGCGGCAAAGGTCCACAGGCGGCTCGACAAGGGGCAACTCACGTGACGCTCGCCGGCCTGTCGGTGCGCAACGCGTTCCTGCGCAACAAGACGCGCACCTTCCTCACCGTGCTGGGCGTGGTGATCACGGCCGTCGCCTTTCTCTTCCTTCGCACCGTGCTCACCGCCTGGTATGCGAGCAGCGAGGCGTCCTCGGCCGACCGGGTGGTGGCGCGCAACGCCATCTCCATCACGCAGCCGCTGCCGCTCTCCTATGCCGCCCGCATCGCCCAGGTGCCCGGCGTCACCCGCGTCACCTGGAGCAACTGGTTCGGCGGCATCTACAAGGACCGGAAGAACTTCTTCGCGCAGTTCGCCATCGACGCCCCGACGGCCCTGGAGGTCTTCGACATCCGCTTCGTCCAGGGGCACAAGCAGGACTTCCTCGCCGACCGCAACAGCTGCATCGTCGGCAAGGGCCTGGCCGACAAGTTCGGCTGGAAGCTGGGCGACATGGTCCCGCTCTTCAGCGAGATCTATCCGGGAGACTGGAAGTTCCGGATCGCCGGCGTGGTGGAAGGCGCCGACGACGCCAGCATCGCCAACACCATGTACTTCCACTGGGCGCGCCTCAACGAGGGCCTGCCGGACCGGATCAAGAACAACGTCGGCGTGTTCACCATGAAGGTCGCCAACGCCAACGACTCCCCCGCGGTCATCCGCCAGATCGACAACCTCTTCGCCAACAGCGACGCCGAGACGCACACCGAGACGGAGAAGGCCTTCCGCCTGCAGTTCGTCAGCGGGTCGTCGGCGATCCTGACCGCGCTGCAGTTGGTGAGCGTGGTCATCCTGATCATCATGGCCCTGATCCTCGGGAACACGCTGGCGATGGGCTTGCGGGAGCGCACCGGGGAGCTGGGCGCCATGCGGGCCATCGGTTTCCTTCCCGGGCACGTGCGCTGGCTCGCATACCGGGAAGGCGCGATGCTCGGCGCGCTGGGCGGATTGATCGGATGCGTGCTGGCGCAGCCGATCATCCACGGCGTCGGGCGGTTCGCGGCGGGCGTGGGCTTCTTGTCCAACGTGTCGTACACGCCGTCCACCGCCGCCATGACCGTCGGCGTGGCGACCGTCCTCGGCGCGGCCGCCGCCGCGCTTCCTGCCGTCCAGGCGGCCCGGATGGAGATCGTCAACGCGCTGCGGAGGCAGGAATGATCCCGCTGGCGTACAACGTCCGCTCCATCCTGCGGCGCCGGTTTTCGGCTGTCGCCACCGCGGGCGGGCTCGCGCTGGTGGTCTTCGTGTTCGCGGCCGTCCTGATGCTGGCGCGCGGCGTCCAGGAGACGTTGAAGTCGACCGGCTCGCGCGAGAACGCCATCATCCTGCGCAAGGGAAGCACCTCCGAGCTCACCAGCTTCCTCCCGCGCGACGGCGCCAAGACATTCGCCGCCGATCCCACGGTGGCGATCGAAGGCGGCAGGCAGATCGCTTCTCCGGAGCTGTTCGTGATCTTCCAGCTGCCGCGCGTCGACGGCAGCGGGACCGCGAACGTGGCCTTCCGCGGCGTGACCCGGGACGGCTGGGAGCTCCTGCGCTCCAAGTCCATCCGCATCGTCGAAGGGCGCCTTCCGCAGTGGGCGACCAGCGAGGTGATGCTCGGCCGATCGACCGTGGGCCGCTACAAGGGCGCGCAGGTGGGGCAGTCGATCTCGATCGCGCGCCGCCAGTGGCAGGTGGTGGGCGTCTTCGACGCCGGGGGGAGCGGATTCGACAGCGAGATCTGGGCCGACGCCGATCAGATCGCGGACGCGGCGCGCCGCACCGGCTACTCCAGCCTGACGGTGAAGCTGCGCAATCCGTCGGAGTTCGACGGCCTGCGGGCCACCGTGGACGCCGACCCGCGCTGGAACCTGGAGGCCAAGCGAGAGGACCGCTTCTACGAGGAGGCCTCCGGTCCGATGGCGACCTTCATCCAGGTGCTGGGGACCGTGATCGCCATCTTCTTCGCCTTCGGCGCCACCCTCGGCGCGATGATCACCATGTACGCGCAGGTCGCCTCCCGCGTGCGCGAGGTCGGCACGCTTCGCGCCCTCGGCTTCCGCCGGCGTTCCGTCCTGGGCAGCTTCCTGGTGGAGAGCCTGATCCTCGCCCTGATCGGCTCGGTGTCCGGCTGCATCCTCGCCTCGATGCTGGCGGCGGCCACGTTCACCACCACCAACTTCGGGTCGTTCACGGAGATCAAGTTCCGCTTCCACTTCGCTCCCGACATCGCGGTGAAAGCGACGATCTTCGCGATCGCGATGGGCTTTCTCGGAGGCCTCCTGCCGGCCGCGCGCGCCGCGCGCCTGCAGATCGCGGAGGCGACCAAGGGGTGAAGACGCGCGACGAGGCCATTGCGCTGCTCCATGAGTTCACCAAGGGCGATGCCCTGCGAAAGCACGCCCGCGGCGTGGAAGAAGCCATGCGCGCCTACGCGAGCTGGTTCGGCGTCAGCGACCCCGCGGAGATCGAGAAGTGGGGCATCGTCGGCCTGCTCCACGACTTCGACTACGAGCAGAACCAGACCGAGGCGACCCACCTGCACGTCGGCACGAAGGTGATGCGCGAGCGCGGTTGGCCGGAGGAGATCATCGAAGCGGTCGCCTCGCACGCCGACTACATGAAGATCCCCCGCGACACGCCGCTGAAGAAGTCGATCTACGCTTGCGACGAGCTGGTGGGCTTCATCGGCGCCTGCGTGAAGGTGCGGCCGACGAAGAAGATCGCGGACCTGCCGCCCGAGTCGGTGGTGAAGAAGCTGAAGGACAAGGCGTTCGCGCGCAGCGTGGACCGCTCCTACGTCCATGGCGGCGCCGAGGCAATCGGACGTCGTCTTGAAGACCACGTCGCCTTCCTGATCGAGGCGCTCAAGCCCATCGCGGAGGAGATCGGCCTCTGATCCGCTTGCGCCGCGGCGAAGGCCCCCTCGTGCTGCTGCTCCTGGTCGCGTACGGGTGGTTGTTCGTCTATTTCGAGCGGCTCAACAACCCGAACGAGCTGGTCCGCGTCTACGCGGCCCGGAGCCTGGCGGAGCACGGGAGCTGGTTGATCGGCCGGCGTGAGCTTCGCGGGGGCCGCTTCGTCGACGAGGGTCCCATCGACTCGGAATGGGGCTACGTCAACGACAAGGCGCTGACCTGCGACGATCCCCGCGCGCGCCCGCCGGCCTGCGCCGGACGGCTGTTCGCGGCAAAGGCCCCGGCGGCATCGCTGCTGGGCGCGCCGGTGCTCGCGGTCCTGCGCCTGTTCGGGCCAGTGCAGAAGACCGCGGCGGTCCTGGTCCTGCGCTGGGTGCTGGTGATCCTGCCGTCGGTCGCCTTCTGGATCCTGCTGCGGCGCTGGATGATCGACCAGAACGTTCCCGGGCCCGCCGCGCTCACCTGCATGCTGTCGGGAGCCCTGGGATCGCTCTCGCTGACCTACGGGCAGATGTTCGCCGGGCACCAGATGGCTGCGCTCGCGCTCGGCGCCGCCTTCCTTTGCGCCTTCTGGGGAGAGTTCAAGCCGGCCTGGTGCGGCTTCTTCTGCGCGCTCGCGGTGGCGCTCGAATATCCGTCGGCGCCGGCGGCGGCGATCGTCGCGGGAGCCGCCCTGCTCTACCATCGCCGGGGTGCCGCACGGCTCGTCCTGGGCGCCCTCCCCTGGGTCCTGGTGCTGGCGCAGTTCCACCGGAGCGCGTTCGGCGCGCCCTGGTCCACGCCGTACAGCCACCTGGAGAACCCGGAGTTCGTCCGCGACATCGCGCCGGGGTTCATGGGCATCTCGGGCCCGAGCTGGGAGCGCGTGTACGGCTCGCTGCTGTCGCCCTGGCTGGGCTTGTTTTTCTGGGCCCCCTGGACGGTGCTCGCGCTGCTCGCTCCGGGGTGGCTGCGCAGGTTCTCCCTGGTGCCCTTCGCGATCGTGGGCTACTACCTGGTCTTCCAGATCACGCACGCTCTCTGGCGGAGCGGATGGGTGATCGGTCCCCGCTACATCACGCCGGTGGTTCCCTTCGCCGCGATCTCCTTGTCGCTGATCCTGCGCGAAGCGCCCCGGCTCCTCCCCGTCGCGCAGGGGCTCGGAGCGGCTGGAATCCTCGCCACCGGCCTCGCGTCCAGCGTCTGCCAGGGATTTCCGCCCGAGGTGATGAACCCGCTGCGCGAGGTGGTCGCGCCGCTGCTCGCCCACGGGTTCGTCCCTCGCAATCCGCTGCAGGCGCTCGGCGTTCCCGGACTGTGGAGCGCGCTCCCCTACTTCGCCGCGCTGGGCTTCGCCCTGTTCCTGCTGCTGCGGCGAAGCCTGGTGGCGGTCGCGATCGCGGCGGCCGTCACCGCGCTGCAGTGGGGAGCTCCAGAGAAACCCGAGCGAGACGCCGCGCGGTTCCTCAGCGAGCAGTGGCCGCAGCCGCCGCCGGGGTCGAAGCGGTTCTGAGGATCACGCGGCGTTCAGCCAGTCCGCGAAGGCGTCGAACGAAGCCTCGCGCCCGAGGAATTCCTGCACCAGCTTCGCGGCGGGCGCGCCGCCGCCCGGCTCGAGGATTGCGCGGCGGTAGCGGACCGCCGGCCGCGGGTCCAGGAGACCCTCGCGGCGGAACACGCCGAAGAGGTCCTTGGCGATCACCAGCGACCACAGGTACGTGTAGTAGATCGCCGAGTACCCCTCCAGGTGCCCGAAGCTCTCGTGGAAGTACGTTCCTTCCACGTGCCGGAACGGCGTGTAGCGCTCCTGCATCTGCGCTGAGAGCGCGGTGGTGTCGAGGCCCGAAGGGTCGCGGTCGTGCAGGCGCAGCGAGGTCGCGGCGTAGAACACCTGCTGCCGGACGCGCAGGCCCTTCCCGAACTCGTCGGCGGCGCGCATCCGCTCGACCAGCGCGGCGGGGATCGGCTCGCCGGTCTCGCCGTGGCGCGCGAACCGCTGCAGCACCGAGGCGTCCCAGCACCACTCCTCGAGCATCTGGGAAGGCGCCTCGACGAAGTCCCATTCGGTGCGCACGCCGGACAGCCCGGCCCAGCGCGTGTGGCCGCCGAAGAGGTGATGCAACAGGTGGCCGAACTCGTGGAAGAAGGTGACCACGTCGTTGTGGTCGAGCAGCGCCGGCTGATCCCCGGGCGCGGGGAAGTTGCAGACCAGCGCGCCCTCGGGCAGCGCACCCTCGCGCACGCCGGAAGCGAGCGTGAACTGGGCGGCGTGCTTGTACTTTCCTTCGCGTGGAAAGAGATCGAGGAAGAAGCGCCCCAGCGTCCGTCCCTGCTCGACCACCTCCCACGCGGTCACGTCGGAGTGCCAGACCGGCGCGCCGGTCAAGCGGCGGTACTCGACGCCGAACATGAGCGCGGTCGTGTCGAGAACGCCGTCCAGCACCCGGCCGAGCTCGAAGTACGGCCGCACCGACTGCGAGTCGAAACCGAACTGCTCGGCGCGAACCCTCTCCTTCAGCGCTTCCGAGTCCCAGGCGTCGACGCGCTCGGCGCCCGGGTCGTCCCGGCGCTTGCGCGCGAGCAAGGCCTCGTAGTCCTTGCGCGCCCGGCTCTCCGACGCACCGGCGATCCGCTCGATGAAGTCCTCCGCGGCGCGGGCGCTGCCGATCATCTTGTCCTCGGTGACGTACGCGGCCCAGCTCGGGTAGCCGAGCAGCCGCGCCAGCTCGTGGCGGCGCGCGAGCATCCGATCGAGCGTCTCCAGATTCCTCGGATGCGCGCGCTGCCGGTAGATCTTCCAGAGCCTCTCCCGCGCCGGGCTGCTGCGGGAATGGGTCATGAACGGGATGTAGTCGGGATAGTCGGTGGTGATCACGCCCGAGGCGTGCGCGCGGACGTAGTCGGCCGGGAGCCCCTCGAGCTCGGCCTGGGAGACCTGGATGGTGCGCACGTCGTCCCGGATGTTCCGCTGGAACTCCTGACCGATCCGCACCAGCTCCTCGTTGAGGGCCCGCACCCGGGCGCGCGTCGCGGCGTCCTTGTCGACGCCGGCGCGCCGGAAGTCGCGCAAGACGCGGAAGAGATACCAGCGGGTCGCGTCGTCTTCCCCCGCGGCATCGACCCGGGAGAGCGGCGCGTACACCTCCGGGTCGAGCGCCAGCCCGGTGGAGAGCGCTTCCGACTCCTGCTCGCACCGCTCGCCGGCCTCGCGCATGGCGGGGTCGGGATGCACCGAGCGCAGCAGCGAGGCGCGCGCGCTCGCGTCGGAGATGGCGGCGGTCGCCTCGTCCCACGCGCGCAGCGTCTGCAGCGAAGGGGCTAGCGTCTTCACACGCTCGACGGCGGCGCGGGCCCGCGACAGGTCCTGGTTGGAAGCCCGCACGAAGCCGTCGCGCGAGCCGGAGAGAAGGGAAGCTGCGGTCATGCGCCCTTTAAGCAGCGCGCAGCTCGTCGCGCAACCCTTCGTAGGCGTCGAGCGTGGCTTGCAAGCCGCCTCACCGCGGCTGTCGACGTCAGCGCCGTCGCAAGCGCACCTCCGAGGCTGCGGCTTCCAGCGCCGAAGGTCCGTCGTTCAGCATCCGCGGCGCGAAGGAAAGGACCAGTCGCTCCAGCGCGGTCTCTTCCGCAAGCCGCTCGAGCTCGTCCGGGGGCGCCGCGCCGCGCAGGGTCCGGCGAGCCGCGCCGATCTCCGCGGGCGACGCGCGCAAGCCCAGCTCGCGCGCCCATCCCGAGAGCAGCGCCCGTCGCAGCCCGGCTCGAGCCCCCACGTCGTCCGGCGGCTGACCCAGCGTGATGACCAGCCTGCGCCGCCGCACCAGCGAGGACGGAGGCGGTTCGCGGGGGCGCACCGCGAGCGGCCGCGCGAGGCGCGCGGACCGGAGCACCTGGCGCGCATCCTCCGACTTCAAATCGAGCAGCCGGAAGCGGTTGCGAAAGCGCGGCGGGACGAGGTCCAGGACGCGGAGCAGCGAGCGGTCCTGGTAGAAGATCCGGCCCGAGGCTTCGATCAGGGCAGCGGCTTGTGGCCCTGGCAGGCTTCGCTGCGCGGACCAGCGGACGTTTACTTGAGGCACCGTGAGCGGCTTGAATCCGTGCTCCGCGCCGGCGTGCAACAGGGCCACCTCGGAATCGTCGATCACCTGGCCGTCGCGGTACCACCCGAAGATGCGGCCTGCGCCGCGCATTCCCAGGGTGTGCAGCTCCGCGGCGCGGAGCGCGCCCATGCTGGCGCCGCCGATCACCGGGATGCCGGCGTCGAGCGCGTCGAGGATCTCGTGGTGCCAGACGCTGGGCTGGGACTCGAAGACCCCGTCGATCAGCGCGATCGCGCGCGGCCGCAGCGCGATCGCGCGCCACACGTCGCCCTGGCGGGCCGGCGGGAGCACGCGGAAGCCCTTCGCCTCCGCGGCCGGCAACGAAGGCCCCAGGAAGGCGACGATCACAGCAGCTCCGAGACGCGCAGATCAGGGGCGAAGACCTTCACCACGTGGAGGGGCTCGCGCGCCAGCTCCACCAGCGCGATCCGCTGCCCGCGCAACGCCGACATCGGATCCTGCCCCGAAGGCATGCGATCGATCCTGCGCCGCGGACTCGCGCGCTCGCAGGCCGCGCGCAGCGCCCGCAGCGACGCGCGGTCCGGGGGCCTCACCTCCACGTCCTCGCGCGCCCCGTGCACGTCGGTGAGGCGCGATTGCGCGGCCTCGAGGATCGCGCCCCGGACGGCCGCGTCAGGGTCGCGAGCGCAGGCGTACCCGGCGGTCACCGGGATGGGACCTTCCTCGAGGTCGATGAGGATCGCCCCGGCGACCGGCAGCGGACCGGAGAGGTCGAACACGTGCGCCTCGAGATCGACGTCGCGGAGCCGCCGCCAGATCATTAGGTGTGAGACCTGGAGCTTGCAGCGGGCGATCGCGCGCGGCGTCCAACCTTGCGGCAACGCCCGCGCCAGCTGGTCGCGCTCCAGGACCTCCAGGAGGGCGTGTTCGACGGCCCGCCGGCGCACCGGATGCGCTCCCATGCCGTTCGTGCTCCAGCGGATCGCCGCGGGTCCGAGCGGCGGCGCTCCCCGCGGCGGACAATGGACGGCCTGCGCGGGAACCAGCACCTCGCGGCCGCTGGACAGCTCGCGCGCACGCCTCCAGGCCACCCGCGTCTTGCGCGACCAGAGCCGCGGAGCGATGAGATCGCGCGGCTCCCATGCGTTCGGGAGCTCGTCCGCGGCGCCGTAGACGAGCTCGCGCGGGCGCTCGGCCGCCCACAGCTCCGCGGCTTCCGAAAGGGCCGAGGCCCTCGCCTCTTCCCAGCTCTCCCCTTTTCCGTTCGCGACCTGCAGCACGTACCCCAGCGGCCGCACCGCGCAGGCGACCTCGATGCCGGAGCGGTCGAGGCCGGTCACGCGCGCGACCCGCGTCACCCCGATCGCTCTCTCCAGTGCATTCACGGGGGGTGCAACGTAGCATGTGCGCCATGGACCCCGGCCGCGACCGACGGAGATCCGCATGACCAAGCCGACCAGCGTCGAGTCGGCCGCGCGGATCAATCTCCGCTGGATCGTGCGCCTGCGCTGGGGGGCCGTGGCGGGTCAGGTGATCACCATCCTGGTCGCGCGGCACCTGGTGCGCCGGCCCCTCCCGGTGCTGCCGCTGCTCGCGGTTTGCGCCGCGCTCGCCGTCGCCAACGCCGCCGTGCAGATCTGGCTGAACCGCGGCGGGCGGGCCAGCGACCGCGGCGTCGCATTGAATCTGATGGGGGACATCGTCGCGCTCACCGCCTTGCTCGGGCTCTCCGGCGGACAGGAGAACCCGTTCGCGGTGCTGTACCTGGTCCACATCACCATCGGCGCGGTCATCCTGCCCGCGCGGTGGAGCGCCGCGCTGGCGCTGGCCAGCGTGATCGCCTTCAGCTCGCTCTCGATCCTGCCGGCGCAGGAGCTGACGCTGGGCGGCGAAGTTCCCGCGCTCTACCTGCGCGGCCGCTGGATCGCCTTCGCGGTGGCGGCGGCGTTCATCTCCACCTTCTCGCTGCGCATGAGCCAGTCGCTGCGGCGCCGCGGCGAGGAGCTGGATCGGGCCCGGTCCGACGCGGAGGCTGCCGAGCGGCTCGCCGCGCTGGGAACGCTGGCGGCGGGTACGGCGCACGAGCTGAACACGCCGCTCGGCACCATCCAGATCCTGGCGGGCGAGCTCACCGCCCAGCTCGAGGGCGATCGGCGCAAGGACGCGGAGGAGATCCGGCGGCAGGTGCTGCGCTGCAAGGAGATCATCAGCAGCATGCTGGCGCCGCGCGGCGGGGCGGACGTGGAGGAGCCCAAGGAATTCGAGGTGGCCCCGGTGCTGGAAGCCGCGGTGCGGCGCTGGCAGGAGGGACGCCCGGGCCCGCTGCCGGAGCTCTCCGTCGATCCGGCCATCGCCCGCGCCCGCACGCGCCTGCCCGTGCGCGCCTTCGAGCAGGCCATCGCGAACCTGCTCGACAACGCGGCGGAGGCCACGGCGGGGCGGGCGGCGCGCGAGGTCCGCATCTCGCTGGACCGCGCGAGCGAGGGGCTGCGCCTGAGCGTGGCCGACAACGGCGTGGGCGTGCCGGAGCCGCTGCTCCGCCGGATCGGCGAGCCTTTCTTCACCACCAAGGAGCCCGGATTGGGCACCGGCCTGGGCCTCTATCTCGCGCGGCACGTGGTCGAGCGGGAGGGAGGCGAGATGCACGTCCACTCCGACGAGGGGCAGGGGACGCGAGTCACGCTCACCATGCCCGAGGTGTGATCACCTGTTACAACGAGTAGGGGACATGATGAGCGGCGGAGCCGCGATTCGTGTCCCCTGGACATGGTCATGCGCATCCTGATCGTCGACGACGACGAGCCGTTCCGCCTGGCCCTGCGCAACGCTTTCTTGCGCCGCGGGTACGAGGTGTCGCTGGCCGGTTCGCCCGCGGAGGCCGACGCTTCCCTGCGCGAGACGCCCCCGCAGTACGCCGTCGTCGACCTGCGGATGCCTGGCGGGTCGGGACTGGACGTGGTCCGCTCGCTGCGCGCCTTGCCGCGGCCCCCGCAGATCGTGGTGCTCACGGGCTACGGAACCATCGGGACGGCGGTGGAGGCCATCCGTCTGGGCGCCATCAACTACCTCAACAAGCCGGCGGACGCGGACGAGATCGAGGCCGCGCTGCAGGGCAAGCGTCCGCCTCTCACCGACGACGTGCCCTCGCTCGATCGGCAGGAGTGGGAGTACCTGAACCGCATCCTCGCGGACTGCAACGGGAACATCTCGGAGGCGGCGCGGCGGCTGAAGATGCACCGGCGCACGCTGCAGCGGAAGCTGCAGAAACACCCGCCCAAGGTGTGATTCGCGGCATAGCAAGAGGCGGGCCGGTGTGTTATCCCCCGCCCCCCATGATTCAGGTCCAGGACGTCACCAAGGCATTCGCGGGCAAGAAGCTGTTCGAGAACGTCAGCACGACGTTCCCGCCCGGGCGACGCTATGGCCTGACCGGACCCAACGGCGCGGGCAAGACCACCTTCATGAGGATCCTGGCCGGCGAGCTGGAGCCGGACGCCGGGACGATCTCCCGGCCGAAGCGCTTCTCGGTGCTCAAGCAGGACCAGTACGCGTTCGAGGACAAGAAGGTGCTCGACGTGGTGCTGATGGGGAACGCCGCCCTCTGGGATGCCATGCAAGAGAAGGAGCACCTGCTCGCGAAGCCGGACCTGACCGACGAGGACGGCGCCCGCCTCGGCGAGCTGGAGGGCGTGATCGCGGAGGAGGACGGCTACTCCGCGGAGGCGCAGGCCGCGACCCTCCTGGAAGGCCTCGGCGTCTACGAGGCGGACCAGCAGCGGCTGATGAAGGAGATCACCGGCGGCAACAAGGTGCGGGTCCTTCTGGCGCAGGCGCTGTTCGGGAAGCCCACCGCGCTGCTGCTCGACGAGCCCACGAACTCGCTGGACCTCGACTCGATCCACTGGCTGGAGGACTTCCTCCTCCAGTACGAAGGAACGCTGATCGTCATCTCGCACGACCGGCACTTCCTGAACGCGATCTCGACGCACGTAGCGGACATCGATTACGAGACGATCATCACCTACGGCGGCAACTACGACGACATGGTGCGCGCCAAGGGGCAGGTGCGCAGCCGCATCGAGTCGGAGAACGCCGACAAGATGAAGAAGCGGGAGCAGCTGCAGGAATTCGTTGCCCGGTTCTCGGCCGGAACGCGCGCGTCGCAGGTGCAGAGCCGGATCAAGCAGCTGGAGAAGCTTTCGCTGAGCGATCTGAAGAAGTCGAACATCGCGCGTCCTTTCATCAAGTTCGAGCAGAAGCGGCCCAGCGGGAAGCAGACCCTGACCATCGAAGGGCTGACCAAGGGGTTCGACAGGACGCTGTTCAAGGACTTCACGGCGCTGATCACCAGGGGTGAGCGGGTGGCGATCGTGGGCCGCAACGGCGTGGGCAAGACCACGCTGATCCGGACGCTGATCGGCGAGCTGGAGCCGGACGCGGGCAAGGCGACCTGGGGGCACGAGGCGCAGATCGGGTACATGCCGCAGGACGTGAAGCCGATCATTCCCACCAACACGACCTGCTTCGACTACCTGCACGACATCGACCCCAGCGCGGGGAACGAGGAGATCCGGGGGCTGCTCGGGCGGATGCTGTTCCGGGGCGACGAAGGGATGAAGCCGACCAAGGCGCTGAGCGGCGGCGAAGCGGTGCGGCTGCTGTTCTGCAAGCTGATGCTGGTAAAGCCCAACGTCCTGGTGCTCGACGAGCCCACCAACCACCTCGACCTGGAGGCCATCTCGGCGCTGGGCGAGGGGCTCGCGAACTATCCCGGCACGGTGATCTTCGTGGCGCACGACCGGGACCTGATCGACACGGTCGCGACGCGGATCCTCGCCTTCCACCATGGCGGGCTCGAAAACTTCGCGGGCGACTACGAGACCTTCCTCGAAAAGCACGGCGGCTTCATCGACGCCCACTAGATCGCTACAATGGCCGGCGATGCCGGGGTTGGAGCGAATTGCCATCGTCGGGCTGGGGTTGATCGGGGGGTCGCTGGCGCTGGCCTTGAGGCGCTCCCGGCCGGAGCTGAAGATTCTGGGCATCGACCCGGACGCGAGGACCCGGGAGCTCGCTCTCGACGAGCGCGCCGTCGACCATGCGATGATCCTGGAGGATGCCGCGCTGGCCAACTGCGACGCGGTGGTGCTCTGCACGCCGGCGCAGCCTTTGCTGGAAGTCCTGCCCGAGGTGGTCTCGCGCATGCGGCCGGGCGCGCTCTTGACCGACGTGTGCGGCGCGAAGGAGCGGATCTGCGCGGAAGGAGCGGCGCAGGATCGGGTGGTCTTCGTCGGCGGGCACCCGATGGCGGGCAACGAGTTCCGTGGATTCGTGGCCGCAAACCCGGGGCTCTTCACTGGCTGCACGGTGGCGCTCTGTCCTCCCGTGGGAGCCGGGGATGTTGCGGCGCGCCGGGAGGCGATCCGCCGCGTCCGCGAGATCTGGACCGCGGCCGGAGCAGAGAAGCTGCTCGACGTTGCCCCGGACGCGCACGATCGCGCGGTCACGGTGGCGTCGCACCTGCCCTACCTGGCCGCGGCCGCGGTGGCCCAGGCGCTGATCGAGTCGGGAAAGGACGCGGAGCTCGCCCGCGAGCTGGCCGCGGGAGGGTTCCGGGATACGACGCGGCTGGCGGGCGATGGCACCGTCAGCGGCGCGGCGGCGCTGAACCGCTTCGTGCCGGGGGCGGCGCGCTCGCTGGCCGATCGGCTTCGCGCGCTCGCCCAGGAACTGGAGCAGCGGCCCGAGGCGGCGCTGCAGCAACTCGCCGCGGTCGCCGACGAACGCCGGCGCATGCGCCTTCCGGCGCCTCCCGCGCCCCCGAAACCGGGCCGCACGCGCTGAAACTCCGTCGTTGCGGCGGCTCGCGCTCCTGCTCTACAAAACGGCCCCGATGCGCCTGGCCGCGGTCCTGTGCCTCGTGTCCCTCGCCCGCGCCGCGCTCGCGCAGCCCGTCCCCGATCCGCAGCGCGAGGCGCCTCCAGCGGCTCCCGAAGTCTTCACTCCGCCCAAGCTGATCGCCGAGGGGGCGCCGGCCTATCCGGAGGGAGCGAAAGGCGGCGCGCGCGTCGTGCTCCAGGTGGACATCGACGAGCGCGGGAACCCGGGCAACCTGGTCGTGCTCGGCGATCCGCAGCCCGGCTTCGACGAGGCCGCCCTTGCCGCCGCCGCGCAACTTCGCTTCGAGCCCGCCCGCCGCGGCGAACGGCCGGTCGCGGTGCGCATCCAGTACGCGTTCAATTTCGTCCCGCCCGCTGCGCCCGGACCGCCGCGGCCCGAGGACCTGCCGGTGAACCTCTCGGGCCAGATCCGGGAGCGGGGGACGCGCCGCAAGCTCTCCGGGATCGAGGTGACCGCGGGCGACCGCAGCGCCGTCACCGACGCCGAGGGCCGCTTCGAGATCCGCGGCCTGCCGGAAGGAGAGCCGATCGAGATCGCGATCGCCGTGCCGGGCTACGAGCGATTCTCCACGCGCGAGACCGTTCCTCCCGGACAGAAGCTCGAGGTCGAGTACCGCCTCCAGGCGCTCTTCGTCAGTCCGTTCGAGGCGACGGTGGAAGGCGAGCGCGAACGCACGGAGATCTCGCGCACCACCGTGAGCCGGGAGGAGACCGAGCGCGTGGCGGGCACGGGAGGCGATCCCCTCAAGGTGGTGGAGGACCTGCCGGGGGTCGCGCGCACGAGCCCGATCGGCGGCGGGTTCCTGGTCATCCGCGGCAGCAAGCCGGGCGACTCGCTGGTCTATCTCGACAGCGAGCCGATTCCGCTGCTCTTCCACTTCGCCGCCATCTCCAGCACGGTCAACCCGGACCTGCTCGAGGGCATCGACTACATCCCGGGGAACTTCAGCGCCCGCTACGGCGATCTGACCGGCGGCCTGGTGGAAGTGCGCACGCGCAAGCTGCGCGACGAGTTTCACGGCTACGCGAACATCAACCTGCTCGAGGCGAGCGCGCTGGTCGAGGGCGCCGTGCCCGGAGTCCCGGGGTTGAGCCTCGCGATCGCCGGGCGGCGCAGTTACATTGATTATATCATCCGCGCGGCGGTGTCCGGCAACGAGGACTTCAGCCTCACCGTGGCGCCACGCTACTACGACGCGCAGCTCCGGCTCGACTGGAGGCCGCCGGACAGCAGGCATTCGTTCTCCTTTCTGGCCCTGACCTCCGACGACAAGCTCGGCCTGGTCCTGAACCGGCCTGCGGAGAGCGACCCGAACCTCTCCGGCTCGATCGACGCGGAGACCGGCTTCCAGCAGCTCCGCTTCAAGCACGAGTGGCGCGACGGCCCCGCTTCGGTCTCGACGATCGCCATGTACGAACGGCTGGTGCTGAGCTTCGACGTCGGCATCAACAACCTGCACCTGATGGGCCACAACCTCTTCCTTCGCTCCAGCGCCGCCTGGGACGCCTCGGACCGCGTCGCCTTCGGCGCCGGGTTGGACCTCGCCTACCGGCGCGCGCAGGTCGACGCGGTCTTCCGCCAGTCATTCCTCTTCCGCGAAGGCGAATTCAACCAGCAGGGCCCGCGGCCCGACGACGAAGTGTTCCATTCGCCCCGCGCGACCTACTTCCGGTTCAGCCCCGGCCTGTGGAGCGAGGCGCGAATCCGCCTGCTGCCCGGGCTGTCCCTCACTCCGGGCCTGCGGGCGGACCTCTACCACTACGGCGCCTCCGAGCCGCACACCAACTGGACCCTGAGCCCCCGACTCACCGCGCGCTGGGAGCTCTCGGAGACGGTGGCGCTGAAGGCAGGCATCGGCCTCTACTCGGAGGGCGCCCGCAACGGCGACGCGGCGTATCCGTTTGGGAACCCGGGCGTGGTCCCCGAGCGCGCATGGCAGGCCACGCTGGGCACCGAGCTGCGGCCCCTGCCCGGCCTCTTCCTCAGCGTCGAAGGCTTTTACAAGGGACTGTACGACCTGATCGTCCGGACCGACGCGGTACAAACCGTCAATGGCGTGACCCGCGCGCAGATCCTCGACAACGCGGGCAACGGGCGCGTGTTCGGCCTGGAGTTGCTCTTCCGAAAGGAGCTGACGGAGAGATTCTTCGGCTGGATCGCATACACCCTCTCGCGCAGCGACCGGTTCGATCGGCCCGGGCAGCCGCAACGCCTCTTCGACTTCGACCAGACGCACAACCTCACGATCATCGCTTCCTACAAGCTGGGCCGCGGCTGGCAGATCGGCGGCCGGCTGCGGATCATCAGCGGCAATCCCGACACGCCCGTGCTTGGGGCGCGCTACCTGGCGAACTTCGACGCGTACCTGCCCATCTACGGGCCGACGAACTCGCTGCGGGTGCCGATCTTCCACCAGCTCGACGTCCGGGTGGACAAGGTCTGGACGTACGATTCCTGGATGCTCGACGTCTATCTGGACGTACTCAACCTGTACAACCACCGCTCCATCGAGGGCTCCGCCTACAGCTACGACTTCTCCCAGCACGCGTACTTCGAAGGCCTGCCGGTGGTCCCGACGTTGGGGCTGAAAGCCTCTTTCTGATGCGAACCCCCGCCCTGATCGCGCTGGCGCTTCTCCTCGCCGCCTGCCCCGCCAATCTCGAGGAGCAGTCACACGTGAGCAAGCTGCGGGTGCTCGCCGTCAGGGCGGACCCGCCCGAGCTGATGCTCGAGCCCGACGCCGGCCTCCCCGCGACGACCCTGACGGCGCTGGCGGTGGAGCCGACCGACGCCGGGATCTCCATGCGGTTCGCGCTCTGCCTGGAGATCACCTCCGCGCCCGACGCCAGCCTGCCGTGCCCTGGGAGTGCGGGGCTCGACCTGCCTGCGACAGGTCCTCTCTCCGCGCGCCTCGATCTCGCGGATCCGCGCCTCGCGGCCCTGGCTGCGCAGACGGACGCCGGAACCTTCGACGCGGGACTCGACGCGTCCATCGACCAGGGCATTCCGCTCTTGATCGGATTCACCGCCCGCTCCGAGGCGCAGCAGCTGGACGGTTTCGCGACGCTGATCCTTCGATCCCCGGCGCGCGGCGACGCCGGTACGAACCCGCCGGAGTTTAACCTGGAGGTCGGCGACGGGGGCCCGATCGCTCCGAAGCAGGTCGTCCGCCTGCAGCCGATCACTCCCCCGAAAGACGATCCCACCAAGGCGTACGGCTTCAGCTTCTTCGCCACCGCTGGCAGCATCTCCTCGCTCCGCTCGACCGACACCACCGCCACCGGCCAGCCCGCGCCCACCTGGGTGGAGTGGACCGCACCGGAGAGCGCCACTCATCCGGTGCGATTCTGGGTGGTCCTGCGCGACGGCCGCGGCGGCACCGCTTGGGTCGAGCGGTCGGCAGACGTGGGTCCCTGACGGGCGTGCGAGCGCCCTTGAGGTGTGTTGAGCGTTCGGCATGCGTACCGTTCTTCCCGTGAGGAATGGAGTGAACGGAACCATCCCGATCCAGCAACGCCGCAGCCGAGTCCTCGCCTTGCTGCCGGGGGTGCCGCTGCCCGCCAACACGGGCGGCGCGCTGCGGGCGCTCACCATGGTCCGCGCGCTCGACCAGGCATTCGATCTGACCGTGCTCGCCTGGGCGCGCCCCGGAGAAGATCGCGAGGCCCTCGACCGGTTGCTGAACGGCCGGCTCCACGTGGTGGATCGGATGGGTCCCGTGGACTCGCTGTTCGCGGAGGGGATGGGCTTCGTCCTCGGCTGTCCCGTGGGCTACAGCCGGTACGGCTGGTTTCCCTCCCTGCTGCGGCGACTCCTGGAGGCGGAGCGCTACGACTTCATCCACTTCGACCATCCCCACACGGCGTTGAGCTGGCCGCAGATCAAGCGGATGCAGCCGCAGGCCCGCCTCGTGCTCGACGCCCACAACCTGGAGGCGGAGATCATGGAGCGGCTCGCCGAATCGGCTCCGCGCTGGCAGCGGAAGGGAATCCGCTGGCAGGCGGGCCGCATCCGCGAGCTCGAGCGGCACCTGGCACGAACGCTCGACCTGGTGCTGACCTGCTCCGAGAAGGATGCCGCCGCGTTCAGCGAGATGGGGGCGCGGCGGACGCGGGTGGTGCCGAACTCCATTCCCCCGCTCTCTCCGCCCCTGGTGGCGCAGCGGCACGACGTGGTGTTCGTGGGATCGCTCGACTGGCGTCCCAATGCGGATGCCGCCGTCCTGCTGGCGAAGGAGATCTGGCCGCGCTGCCGGGCGCTGCTACCGGGCGCGCGGCTGGTGATCGTCGGGCGCAATCCGCCGCTGGCCGTCCAGGCGCTCGCGTCGCACGACGTGCTCATCGAGGGCAGCGTGCCGTCGGTCCGGCCCTATCTGGACCGCGCGTTCGCGACCGCGATTCCGCTGCGCGCCGGGTCGGGGACCCGCATCAAGATCCTCGAGGCCTGGGCGGCGGGCGTCCCGGTGGTCGCGAGCCGCATCGCGGCCGAAGGCCTTCCCTACACCGATGGCAAGGATCTGATCCTCGCCGCGGAACCCGGCGAGTTCGCGCGGGCCCTGGTGCGGTTGTGGCGCGACCGGCAACTCGCGGACGAGTTGGCGCGCGAGGGGCGCTCGACCGTAGAGCCGTTCACGGCCGAGAAGATCGCCGAAGGCGTGGCGCGCCACTATCGGGAGCTGCTCGAGCCCGAGAGCGCGCGCCGGTACAACGAGGCATACGCGCCCGCCATCGCGGCTGCTCCGTAGGCGCGGGCGCGGTCCAGGGCACGGCGCTCGATCGCGGCACGCGCGGATCCGGCATTCAGGTGGCGCAGGGCATCGGCGAGAGCTTGCGCATCCCCGGGCTGGACGAGCACGCCGGCCCCGTCGGCCAGCAAGTCGGGAAGCTCGCCCACCGCGCTCGCCACCAGGCAGCGTCCCAGGGCGAGGGCCTCCAGCGCCGTGAGAGGGAGGCCTTCGGTGAACGAAGGCAACGCGACCACGTCCGCGGCCGCGTAGACGTCGCGCGCATCGGCCAGGTAGCCGAGAAAGCGAACGTCGAGATCGCGCGCGGACTGCGGCAAGAAATCGCGGAGCGGGCCGTCGCCCGCGATCAGCAGGGTCGCCCCGAGACCGCGGGCGGCCTCGAACAGGACGCGATGGCCCTTCTCCGGCGCGAGGCGCCCGATCTGCGCGATCACGTAGGCGCCGGCGGCCACGCCGAGCCTCTCGCGCGCGGCAGCCCGTTCGGCCGGCGAGATCCGCTCCAGAGGCGGCAGCCCGTTGGGGACGAAGGCGACCGGCGCGACGCGGATCCAGCGCCGGAGCCGCCGCTCCAGGGCGCGTGACACCACGGCGACGCCCCGGGTGAAATTGCCCAGCACGCGCGCGACGATCTCGTACAGCCGCACCGCGGAGGTGCTGCGCGTGTCGCCGTGGAAGGTCGCCACCACCGGAACGCGCGCGAGCAGCCCCGCGACCACCGCGATGAACAGGGCCTTGAAGTCGTGCGCATGCAGCAGCCGGACGCCCCGCTCGCGCGACAGCCGCGCCACCGCGCGCGCGCAGCGCAGGTCGAACCGGCGCGCGCTGTCGAACCGGACGGCCGCGAGCCCCCGGCGGTGCGCTTCCTCCGCCAGGGCGTCGCGAGTGCCCGGGCGCGCGATCGCGCCCACGATGGGCAGGTAAGGTTTCGGCGTCGAGGCCGAGAGCGCCAAGACGGCGCGGTCGGCACCGTAGAGCGCCGTTCCCTGGCGGAGGTGGAGGATCGGGATCACGCGCGTGCGGCGAGCTCGCGGTAGAGGGACTCGTACGCGTCCACCATGGGCTCGATCGAGTGTTGCCGCGCGCGCTCCCGGGCGCGCGCGCCGAGTCGTGCCCGCAAACCCGCATCGGCCACCAGCCGTAGCAAGGCGGCGCCGAGGGCAGCGCGATCCCCGAGCGGGACCAGCAGCGCCGTCTCCTCGTGGCCGTGGATCTCGCGCACCGGCACCAGGTCGTGCGCCAGCGTGGGCAGGCCGGCTCCCATCGCCTCGAGCATGCTGAGCGAGCGCCCTTCGCTGAGCGAGGTCTGCGCGTAGACGTCCAGCCCGGTGAAGAGGCGGGCTGCGTTGGGGATCAGCCCCATGAAGTGGACGTTGCCGTGCCCGCGCGCGAAAGCGCGCAGCGGCTCCTCCATCGGGCCCCAGCCGATCAGATACAGGTGCACGTCGCCGCGATCCGCGAACTTGTCGAGGAACGCCTGCAGCAACCGGTCCGGTCCCTTGATCTCGCGGAGGCCGCCCGCGTATCCCAGGGCAATCGCGCCTTCGGGGATTCCAAGCTTCGCCCGGGCCGCTTCGCGCGTCGCGAAGGCCGCCTTGTCCAGCGGGACGCCGTTGGCGATCACCCGGACGCGGACGCCGCGGGGCGCCCACCCAAGGATGTCCTCGCGCACCTTGGCGCCGCAGGCCACCAGCACGTCGGTGGCGCGGGCCGCGAGCGCGGCGGCGTGCCGCTTCTTGCCCTCGGGGTTGCGTTGCTCGTGGAAGGTTGCCATCACCCGCGTCTTCGGCCGCAGGGTCCGCACCGCCACGCCGTTGAGCCAGGGTCCGAGATCGTGCGCGTGCAGCACCGTCGCGCCCTGTTTTTCCAGCGCGCGGCGGATGCCCATGAGTGCCTGCAGGCTCATGCCGTGTACTTGGAGGAGCTCGACCTCGATCCCTTGCCCGCCTGCCAGCTCGCGCATCGGTCCATCGTGCCCGAGGGCGACGATAGACGAGT
>DASQAS010000165.1:0-2591 GCA_035635635.1 Myxococcales bacterium
CATCGGCGAGCTGAAATGGACCGCGGCCGATTTCGCGGAGGCCGGCGAGGGCCGGCTGCCGCTGGGGAAGGCGCAGGACGAATGGTCCTTCGGCGATCTCGACGCCGGATTCAAGGCAGCCCACTTGATCCTCGATGAGACCTTTCTCACTCCGGACGTCAGCCACCAGACGCTGGAGACACGCTCTACCCTGGCGTACTGGCGCAACGGCAAGGTCTACATCCACACGGGCACGCAGAGCACGGCCCAGACGGTGCCGGTGATCGCCGGGTGGTTGAACGTGGATCGCAGGAACGTCGTCCTGATCACCGAGTACACGGGCGGCGGATTCGGCAGCAAGATCACCGCCGGCATCTCGCTGGCGATCCCCGCGCTACTCTCGAAGAAGGCGAACGCGCCGGTGATGATGCGCGTCACCCGCGAAGAGGAGACCTTCATCGGGCGCGCCCGCTCCAGCCTGGTGGGCCGGATGAAGGTGGGATTCTCCAGGGAGGGGCGAATCACCGCCCTGGACATGTTCGTGGTGGCGAACAACGGCGCCTACGAACAACAGGGCGACGCGGCCAACTCGGGCGACGTGATTTCCCTCCTGTACCAGCCGCAGGCGATGCGCTGGCGCGCGGTGGTCGCGCTGACGAACACGCCGCCGCGCAGCGCGCAGAGCGCGCCGGGCGGTCTGCAGGGAATCATCATCCTCGAGCCGATCCTGGCCAAGGCGGCCCGGGCGCTGGGGATCGATCAGGTGGCGATCCGCTCGATGAATTGCGCCGAAGGCAAGTCTTCTTTCGGGCGGCCCCAGAAGGGCGTGCAGCGCCATTCGACCAGCGCGTTCGTGAAGGAGGCGCTGGCGCGTGGAGCGGAGCGGTTCAAGTGGCGCGAGCGGGTGGGGCGAACGAAACGCAGCGGCTCGAAGGTCCGCGGCGTCGGCGTCGCCCTGGGTTGCTTTCACGGCGGCACCACCGGCTTCGACGGGCTGCTGGTGATCCGACCCGACGGCCGGGTCTCGTTGCAGTCCGGCATCGGCAATCTGGGGACCGAGTCGGTGATCGACGTCCACCGCGCGACCGCCGAGGTCCTGGGAGTGCCGTGGGAGAAGTGCGACGTGGTCTGGGGCGACACCTCGAAGCACCTGCCCTGGACCTCGCCCCAGGGAGGCAGCCAGACGACATACGCGATGACGCGCGCCGGTCACGCCTCCGCCATGGACGCCATCCAGAAGCTCCAGGAGATCGCGGCGAAGACGTTGGGCGGCAAGCCCGAAGAGTACGAGGTCGGGAGCGAGCTCGTCTTCCGCAAACGTGGCGGCGCGAAGATGACGCTGGCGCAGGCGGCGCGCCGCGCGATCGAGCTCGGCGGCAAATACGACGGGCACGAACCCGCGGCGGACCTGAACAGCTTCACCAAGGCTTCCGTCGCGGGGCTGGCCGGCCAGGGTCTGGTCGCGGCCGCCAAGGACAAGTACCCGGCGGATGGCGTCGCGTTCTCCTACGTCGCCAGCTTTGCCGAGGTGGAAGTCGATCTGGAGACCGGCGGATACGCGCTGATCGACTACCTCTGCTGCGCCGACGTCGGCACCATCCTCCACCCGGCCGCGCTCGGGGGACAGATCCTGGGCCGATCGATCCTCGGGTTCGGCCACGCACTGGGGCAGAAGTGGGTCTACGATCCCCACTACGGCGCGATGCTGTCGACGCGCTTCTACCAGAACAAGCCGCCCACCATCCTCGACGTTCCCGTCGACATGAAGTGGGAGGCCCTGAACATTCCCGATCCGGAGACGCCCATCGGCGCCCGCGGGATCGGGGAGCCGCCCGTGGGCGGCGCGTGCGCCTCGATCCTGAACGCTCTTTCCGACGCGCTAGGGGACGAGATCTTCCGCCGCGCCCCCGTGAATCTCGACACCATCCTGACCTCGCTCGAAGCAGGCCGGCCCATGCAGCACCCGCTCCTGGCCCACATCTAGGAAGAGGCCCATGGCGATCGTACGCGACCCGATGCCTTCGTTCGAATTGTACCAGCCGACCTCGGTGGAGGCCGCCCAGCAGCTTCTCGCGAAGTACGGCGAGGACGCCTTGATCCTCGCCGGGGGAATGGACTCCTTCGACTGGCTCAAGGACCGGATCAAGCGGCCCAAGGTGGTGGTCGACCTCGGCGGCGTGGACGAGCTGAACGGCGTGCGCGAGCTGACCGACGGGATCGAGATCGGCGCGATGACCACGCTGAGCACCGTCGCCGCGAACCGCTTGGTGAGAGAGCGATATGGCGTCCTGGCGCAGGCCGCCTCGCTGGTGGCGTCGCCGCAGATCCGGAACCAGGGAACGCTGGGCGGGAACGTGTCGCAGGACGCGCGCTGCTGGTACTACCGGGCGGGTTGGCCCTGCTACCGGGCCAGCGGCAACATCTGCTACGCGGACACCCCCGTCGGGCGGAACCGCGAGCACGCCATCCTCCATGCGGAGCGCTGCGTCGCCGTCAATCCATCGGACACGGCGCCGGCGCTGATCGCGCTCGATGCGAAGTTCGTGATCCGCAACTCCAAGGGCGAGCGCGTGGTCGATGCCGAGGACTACTTCATCGGCCCGGACATCGAC
>DASQAS010000166.1:0-23445 GCA_035635635.1 Myxococcales bacterium
TGCTCTGGCCGCGCAGGGCAGCGGAGCTCCCGGCCCCAAGCGTCCAACTCCTGCGAGCGCAGCTCGCAGCGGCGCGACCGGGGGAGCCTGCGACGATCGGCCCGCTTGCCGCGGAAATGGCCGGATATCGCGCGCAAATCCATGGGGCCCTCGCCCGGGCCTATGGAGCGCATCGATGAGAGGCTCGATGCTGCTCGTCGCAGTGGCTTTGGCGGCATGCGGCGACGCTCCGGCGCGCTTCATCGACGCGGCGCGCGATGCCCACGCCCAGGCGGACGCGCTGGTCCGCGCCGGCGATCCCGCCAGGGCGGCACGGGTGCTCGAGGGCTTCACTGCTCGTGCGGTTCCGGCGGGAATCGCCGCCCAGGACCGCCGCGTGGTGCTGCAGGACACCCATGCCCGGCTCGCGGAGCTGGCGCTGAAGACGGGCAATCCGGGCCGCGCTCGGGACGCCGCCACCGCGGGACTCGCGCTGGGCGAGGGCCGAGACGCCTTCACGGCCTCGCTCTTGACGCTCCGCGGTCACGCCGAAGAGGCGCTGGGCCGGGACGTCGAGGCGGCAAGGGACTACGAGGCTGCGCAGAAGATCGCCGAGGCGCTCCTGGAGCAAGCCCTGGCCGACGGAGGTGCGCGATGAGGGCTCGCTTTCTGGCCACGGGCCTCCTGACCGCCGCGGCCTGTGCCTCGACGCACCCGCTCATGGTGGGAAGCTGGCCGGTCGAGGACGATCGCGTCGCCGCGCGGGGAGCGGAGCAGCGCGCGCGGCAGCTCGAGCAGTCCCTCTCCGAGGCGTCGGCCGGGACCGCTCCGCCCGCGTGCAGCCGGGTCTGCGAGCTGGTCGGACAGATCTGCGAACTGTCCCATGACATCTGCGCGCTCTCCGGCCGCCACCCGGGCGATCCCGAGCTAGCGGACCGCTGCGCCTCCGGAGAGCAACGCTGCCGGCGCTCCCTGGACCGCGTCCCGCCCGGCTGTTCCTGCCCGCCGCCCTGACCCAGGGCGAGCAGGCCGCGCGACATGGGACTTAGTATGCATATCTTTCCCCCGGACAGTCGTGCTCACCTTCGCGCAATGACAGCGCGCGGCCGCCGCGTGTTTGTGGTCGACGACGATCATTCTGTTCGCCGCGGACTCGCTCGCCTCCTGGTCGCCGCCGGCTTCCGCGTCGAGACGTTCGAGTCGGGGCCGGCATTCCTGGAGCGATCGCCACCAAGGGGAGAGCACTGCCTCGTGGTCGACGTGCGGATGCCCGGCATGAGCGGGCCCGAGCTTCGCGACGCGTTGCGTGGACTAGGGAGGGATTCGCCGGTCGTCTTCATCACCGCGCACGGGACGGACGAGATCGAGCAGGATCTCGGGATGGACACCGTGCTCCTCAAGCCGATCGAGGGGGACGTGCTGATCAGCGCCATCGACGCGGCCATGAGCAACAGCCTCAGCCGGCGGCCCGGACCGCGCGCAAGAGTTGCGCGCCGCTAGGAGGCGGGGACACAAATCCCTCACTTTCGACGCGAGCGCCTCGGGTTCAAATTTGAACCCATTGACGGCGCCTGTCCACATCTGAGCACAATGCCATCCGTACTTCTTCGGATCTCTGGTCCGTACTTGTTCGGATCTCCGGGGTGGGGAAAGGCAGCAGATGGGGGTCGGCGCGTATAAGCATCGCGCCCGGACGCGGAACGGGTCGCCCCAGTTGGCGGCTCTGCTCCAGTTCATCTCTTCCGAGCTGATCCGCTGTCCTCACCACGACCTCGGAAACGCGATCGAGACCGCTCTGGCAAGCCTGGGAGAGGCGCTCGCCGCGGACCAGACCCTGGTCACGACGCGGCATCCGACCGGCGCATTCGAGCTGCACGTCTGGGAACGGCACGGCAGGAACGGCCGGGCCCGCCGCGGACCCGTCAATGGCTGGGATTCATCTCTCGGCACTCTCGAGCTGCAGCACACGCTGGTCTGCACGAACCGCAAGCAATTGCCCGCGTCAGCGCTGCCGGCGCGGACGTCGGCGGCGATCCTCGTCCCTCTTCACGACGGCGCAAAGCCCGGCGGCCTGCTCGCGGTGACCGTGCGAACGCCTCGCGCCTGGGCGCCGCAGGCCGTCGAGGCTACAGAGCGGCTCGCGGAGATGCTGGCCGCAGGCCTCCATCGCCTGGCCAGCCAGTCCTCGGTGGCCCTGGAGCAGGAGAAGCGGCTGCACGCGGAGGCCGAGACACGAAGGCTTCGCGATCAACTCGCGCATGCGGGACGGGTCAGCATGCTGGGCGAGTTGGCGGCGTCGCTGGCCCATGAGTTGAACCAGCCGCTCACGGCCATCTACACCAACGCGCAGGCGGCCCACCGGTTCCTGGACCGGAAGCGGCCGGCTCTGGGCGACGCCCGCGGGGCATTGCATGACCTGGGCCAGGACTGCCGCCGCGCTAGCGACGTGCTGGGACGCCTGCGCCAGATGTTCCGGCGGCACGAGACGGAGCGCGTTCCGCTCGCGGTCGGGCCGCTGATCGAGCACGTGCTGAAGCTCCTGCACGAGGACGCGGTGGCCCGGGGCGTGGACGTCGTGGTGGAGATCAGGCGCGACTTGCCGCCTGTCAACGGCGATCGCATCCAGCTCGAGCAGGTGTTGATGAACCTGCTGATCAATGCCTTCGACGCGGTTTCGGGTCAGCCCGGACCGCGCCAGGTCATGCTGCGCGCCCTGGGGCGCAACGGGGCGGTGGAGATGGCGGTGCTCGACAACGGAAAGGGCATCGCCCGCGGCGACCTGGAGCGCATCTTCGAGCCGTTCTTCACCCGGAAGCCCAACGGGATGGGGATGGGGCTCGCCATCTGCCGCAGCATCGTCGAGGCGCACGGAGGACGGATCTCCGCGCGCGACCGGACGGAACGCGGAGCGGCTTTCGAGCTCAACCTGCCGGCAGCGGCAGTCAACGGGTCGATTCTAGGGGGGACGTCATGAACGAAAACGTACTGGTGTGTGTCGTGGACGACGACGAGCGCGTGCGCAACGCGCTGTCGCGGCTGCTCAAGTCCGCCGGATACCAGGCCTCCACCTACGCCTCGGCGCAGGCCCTGCTCGCCCAGCCTCTGCCCTCGGACGGCACGCTCACGGTGGTGCTGACCGATCTACGCATGCCGGGGATCGACGGCATCGCGCTGGCCGAGCAGCTCAGCGGCGCGCCGATTCCGCCTCCCGTCGTCTTCCTCAGCGCGCACGGTGACGTCCCCGCGACCGTCCGCGCGATGAAGGACGGCGCCGTCGATTTCCTCGAGAAGCCGGTGCGCGAGGACGACCTCTTCGACGCCCTGGGCCGCGCCGTCGCGCGCAGCCGGGAGCAGATCCTGCGGCGGGAAGCCCTGCGCGATCTGCGCGACCGATACGAGAAGCTGACCCCGCGCGAGCGCCAGGTCTTCGCCCTGGTCGTGTCCGGGCTGATCAACAAGGAAGCGGCCTGGGAGCTGGGAATCTCCGAGAAGACCATCAAGGTGCACCGCGCGCGGGTGGTCGAGAAGATGGGCGCGCGATCGCTGCCCGACCTGGTCCGGATGGCCGGGCGGCTGGGAATCGACGTCCAACCCGAAGGGCCGCCCGTCCAGGCCCGCGCCGGATAGGCCCCAAGACCGCGAGAATGGAGCCGGCCGTTCCTCCGCTCGCCGGAGCGAAATGAGAGTGTAGGTCGAAGGTCCAACTGCTCTCCCGTGCGCCTTTCGATCCATTGTCAGGCGGCGGAGACGCCAATGACCACAGGTGCGGTTGCCGAGCTCGGCCGAATCGCCGAAGCGCGTGCGCAAGACATTCCCTGGCGCAAATGGGGACCCTATCTGTCCGAGCGCCAGTGGGGCACGGTCCGCGAGGACTACAGCCAGGACGGCGACGCCTGGAACCACTTCAGCCACGATCAGGCGCGGTCGCGCGCGTATCACTGGGGCGAGGACGGGCTGGCGGGAATCTCCGACGACAAGCAGCGCCTCTGCTTCGCGCTGGCGCTCTGGAACGGCTGGGATCCGATCCTCAAGGAGCGTCTCTTCGGCCTCACCAACAGCGAAGGCAACCACGGCGAGGACGTGAAGGAGTACTACTTCTACCTCGATTCGACGCCGACCCATTCGTACATGAAATGGCTCTACAAGTATCCCCAGCGCGCCTTTCCCTACGACGACCTGGTGGAGACCAACCGGCGGCGTACCCGGAGCGAGATGGAGTACGAGCTCCTGGACACCGGCGTGTTCCAGGGCGACCGTTACTTCGACGTCTTCGTCGAATACGCCAAGGAGTCTGCCGAAGACGTGCTGGTCCGCATCACGGTCGAGAACCGCGGACCGGAGCCCGCGCAAATCCACCTCCTGCCCACCCTCTGGTTCCGCAATACCTGGAGCTGGTCGGAGGGCGCGCACAAGCCGTCGCTCCAGGCCGTGGCGAACGGCGGCGAGGCCGCGATCTCGGCGGAGCACTCCGAGCTGGGAACCCGCTGGCTGCGCTGCGAAGGCGCGCCCGAGCTGGTGTTCACGGAGAACGAGTCCAACGAAGAGCGGCTGTCCGGGAAGCCCAACCGCAGCCCCTGGGTGAAGGACGCCTTCCACCGGCTGGTGGTGAACGGCGAGCGCGGCGCCGTGAATCCGCAGCGGGCGGGGACCAAGGCGGCCGCGTGGTACCGCCTTCAGATCCCGGCGGGCGGGAAGGCGACGGTGCGGCTGCGGCTCTCCGAGACGCACCCGCCCGCTCCGTTCGCCGGCTTCGACGCCGCGGTGGACGCGCGGCGCTCGGAAGCCGACGAGTTCTACGGCTCCATCGGGCCGCCCTCGGCCACCGAAGACCAGGCGCGCGTCTTCCGGCAGGCCATGGCGGGGATGTTCTGGAGCAAGCAGTACTACCACTTCGACGCCGACGTCTGGCTGCAGGAGCACGGGATCGATCCCTTCGCGCCGGACACGAAACAGGTCCGCAACCGCGAGTGGTTCCACATGGTGAACGACAACGTCATCTCCATGCCGGACAAATGGGAGTACCCCTGGTACGCGGCCTGGGACCTCGCCTTCCACGCCATGGTCCTGGGCGTCGCGGACCTGGACTTCGCCAAGGACCAGCTCGACATGATGCTCCGCGAGGTCTACCTCCATCCCAGCGGGCAGATCCCGGCCTACGAGTGGAACTTCGGCGACGTGAACCCGCCGGTGCACGCCTGGGCGACCCTCAACCTCTACCGGCAGGAGCAGGCGGCGCGGGGGACGGGCGACGTCGACTTCCTGGAACGGAGCTTCCAGAAGCTCCTGCTCAATTTCACCTGGTGGGTGAACCGCAAGGATCGATTCGGCAAGAACGTGTTCGAGGGAGGCTTCCTCGGGCTCGACAACATCGGGGTCTTCGACCGCAGCGCCCCCTTGCCCACCGGAGGCCACCTGGAGCAGGCGGACGGGACGGCCTGGATGGCCTTCTTCACCCAGAACATGCTGGAGATCGCCATCGAGCTGTCGGCGCGCGGCCGCGACTGGGAGGACGTGGCCGTGAAGTTCGTCGAGCATTTCTTCTGGATCGCCGCGGCCATGAACAAGCTCGGGCCGGACGGCATGTGGGACGAGGAGGACGGCTTCTATTACGACGTCCTCCGGCTGCCGGACGGCAGCGCGCAGCGGCTCAAGGTGCGCTCCATCGTCGGCCTGTTGCCCCTCTGCGCGGCCACCGTGATCGAGCCCTGGCAGCGCGAGGCCATTCCTCGCGCCACCGCGCAGCTCCTGCCGCGCTTCGATCGCATGCGGAAGCTCCTGAGCCGCGCCCACGCGACCGGCCCCAGGCATCGCGGTTACGCCGATCGGGGCATCTTCGCGCTGGTGGACCAGGAGCGGCTGACGCGGATCCTTTCCCGCCTCCTGGACGAGCGGGAGTTCCTCTCACCGCACGGCATCCGCTCCGTATCGCGCTGGCACGAGGACCACCCGTACGTCTTCCACGCCGGAGGCCGCGACTACCAGGTCTCCTATCTCCCCGCCGAATCGGACAGCGGGCTCTTCGGGGGCAACTCGAACTGGCGCGGGCCGGTGTGGATGCCGGTCAACGTGGCGGTCCTGCGGGGCCTGCTCAACTACTACTCGTATTACGGCGACGAGCTCCGCGTGGAGTGTCCCACCGGCTCGGGGCGGCGGATGAACCTGTACGAGGTAGCAAAGGAGATCTCGGACCGGATCGGGGGGATCTTCCTGCGCGACGCCTCCGGGCGCCGGCCGGTCTTCGGCGGCAGCGAGCGCTTCCAGCATGACCCGCACTGGCGCGACAACCTGCTCTTCTACGAGTACTTCCACGGCGACAATGGCGCGGGGATCGGCGCCAGCCACCAGACCGGCTGGAGCGGCGGGGTGGCGGCGTTGATGCAGTACTTCGGCCGCAACGACATGCGCAAGGTGCTCGAGCGCCCCCGGCCGGCCTCGACCAAGGCCGAGCGGCGCGTCGACCTGCGGTGAACAGCGCCGTGGCGGCCCGGGCTTGCGCCATCGCCCTTCTCGGGCTCTTGCTCCCCTCTGCCGCCCGCGCCGACGTGGAAGAAGAGCGGCCGAAGTTCGCGTTCACCTTCGGCAAGCTCTGGCTGACGCCGATCGTCGGGCCGGCGTACACGCCCGAGCTCGGGTTCCTGATCGCCGGCGGCTTTTTGCTCAGCTACCGCTTCGACGACGAGAGCCCGCGGTCCTCCATGCCCGTCGCGCTGAGTTACAGCACCACCGGCGCGGTCACCTTCACCGCGAAGCCGTCGATGTACTTTCTCGAGGACAAGCTCCGCATCGACTTCTACTACGGGAACAAGTCGATGACCGACAACTACTTCGGCGTCGGCTACCAGCTGGGCAACACCACGCCGATCGGCCCCACCACCACCCAGTTCCACCGCGAGCTGCTGGCGCTGAACGGCAACGCTCTGTGGCGCCTGCGCGAGAGCCTCTACCTCGGCGGCTCATGGGACTTCAGCGATACCGACGCGACCCAGCTCGCCGAGCAGATGGCGGTTGATCCCACCGTCGTCGCGCAGGGGACGTACTTCCGCAACTCCGGCTTCGGGCCCATCCTGCGCTACGACTCCCGCGACGTCCCGGAGAACGCCTTCACCGGCGTCTTCTTCCAGGCCAAGTATCTCTGGTACCGCCCCGGCTTCGGCGGCACCACCAGCTACCAGATCCTGGACCTCGATTACCGGCAGTACCACACCCTCGATCGGCCGGGCGTCACCCTGGCCTGGAACATCCGCACCCGCACCGGCGGCGGCGTGGTGCCCTGGACGGAGCTCTCCTTCCTCGGCTCCGGCTCCGACTTGCGCGGCTATCGCGAAGGCCGCTATCGCGACAACACGATGATCTACGCCATCCTCGAGTTCCGCTGGATGGATCTGAAGAGCTTCAGCCCCGAGGGCAAGCCCTTGTTCGGGCTGAACGGAGTGGTCAGCTGGATCGGCGCGGGCACGATGGGGAGCAGCTATGCGCACCTCAACTGCCTGTTGCCGAATTTCGGCGTCGGATACCGGATCGCCGTGCAAGGACGCTCGGCGATCCGGCTGGACATGGGCGCGGGGCGCGAATCCACCGGGTTCTACTTCAGCTTCAACGAGGCGTTCTGACCCGGATCAGAGCCGCCCCCACGCGCTCCCGAACTGGAGGTAGAACACGAATCCCTCCGCTCCGAAGGCGAAGTCCGCCCCCATGTGCAGCCCGTATTTGCGCGCCAGCTCGTAGCGGAACCCGAACCCGCCGGTGAAGACGCTCTCCGAGCGGCTGAAGTCGAGGAAATCGTTCCAGGCTCCGCCCACGCCACCGAATCCCACCAGGCTGAGCCGCTTCCAGAACTGCCAGCGCAGCTCCATCTCCAAATCCGCCACCTCTTCGCCCTGGTAGCGCAGCTTCGGCGCTCCACGCAGCGTGACGTACGGGCGCAGATAGAAGGGAGCGTCGCCGAAGCTGAAGCCGGCGCCTCCCCGGACGCCGAGGAACAGCTCGGGGATGAAGAGAGGCGCGTAGGCGATGGCCGTGAGATCCATCATCTCGAACCAGGATCCTCCGCCCACGCTCTGGTGGGCGAAGGTGAGGCCCGCCTCGGCGAAGAATCCGCGCGTGGGCGTGAAGATGTTGTCCCGGCTGTCGAACTTCAGAAGAGGCCGCAGCGCGAACAGCGTGTTCCCGAGCGTGGTTCCGCCGGCGGCGGGCTGCACCTCGAGGAGCGACCGGCCCAGAGCCACGCCCAGTCCGGCAAACAGCGGCGTCGAGCCGACCCGATACGCCGCGGAGGTGCCGACGAGGGTCGCTCGCAGGTTGTACTCGATCGGGTTCCCGGACAGGGCGGGATCGTCGCCAAGGCCGTAGTGCTTGAGGTTCAGCGAGACGTACCCTGCGCCGAGCAGCGTTCTCAGATCGCCCTCGAGCCAGTTCCCCGAGTAGCCTCCCAGGACGGCCCACGAGTTGCTCGCCGTGTACATCCCGCCGATCGCGTAGAGATCCGGGCGTGCCCCGGGGCCGGCGTTGGGGTCGCGGTCCACGAAGATCAGCGCGCCGGCCGCCCCGTACCCGACGGCCGGCTCGGTGATCGGCGCCACCACCGGCACGGCACCGTAGACCTGGTCGAGGTACGCGCTCAGATCGAACCAGCCGTCGCCGGGATCGGTGAAGAGAGGTTTCGACTCTTCGGCGTGTGCCGCGAGGGCTGCGGACAGGAGCAATGCCGGAAGTCTCCGCATGGCCCTCGATCAACCTACCTGCATTCACCTGCGCCGGCCGCCCCCGCCGCCGCGGGATCCGCCGCCGCCGCCGCCGCGGTTGCGAGCGGCCGCATCGTTCCCCAGGCCCGCCGGGGCGCCGCCGTACGAGCGCCCGAAGCCCCCGGGAGACATGCCCATTGTCGATCCCGTAGCATCCGCCGGAGAGAACGAGCAGTTGGACGATAGGCCAATTCCGCCTCGGCGGCCTCTGGCGGGAGAGTGGCGCAAGTGGCATCGCTGCGCGAGGGCTGGTCGGCCGCGTCGATCGCGGTCGGCGGCATCTTGTTATTCACGGCTGGATTCACGTTGGCGACGGCTCGCGGGCTGCTCGACCCCGTCCAGTTCTCCGATCGGCTCGCGCAGAGCCTGGAAGACGAAGGCGTCGCGCGGTACCTGGCCGACCGCTTGACGGACGTGGTGATCGCGCAGAAGCCCGATCTCATCGCCGTCCGTCCCGTGCTCCTCTCCACCATGGCCGGCCTCATCCGGTCCGACGCCTTCCGCGGGGTATTGCGCACGGCCGTGCGCACCAGCCACCGGGCGATCTTCGAGCAGGAGGGTCGGCAGGTGATCCTCTCGCTGCCGGACATCGGCACCTTGCTCCGCAGCGTGCTGGAGCAGGCCAGCCCGGCCATCGCCGCAAAGGTGCCGGAGGATCTCGAAGCGCGCCTGGCCTCCGGCGAGACGGAGCGCCGGGCGATGGCGATCGTCCGCCTGCTCGGGCTCGGCGAGCGGATCCGCTCGGGCGCGCTGGCGTGCTTCTGGCTCGGCGCCGCGCTCGTCGGCGCCGGGATCGCCGTCGCCCGGGATCGGCGCCGGGGACTCGTGCGCGCAGGGCTCGCATTCCTCCTGGTGGGGTTGGCTACCCTCGCGGTGGTTCCCGCGGGACGGTTGGGAGCCGTCCTCGCCTTCGAGGATGAAGCCCTCCGGGGTTTCGCGGCAGGCGTGTGGGCGGCGTTCTACGGCAACCTGCGCATCGGCGGCCTGCTGATGGCCGGCGTCGGCCTGCTGCTCGCCGCGACCGGCGGCGCCGTGCTGGACGCGGCCGACCCGTTTCAGCGCGCGAGAGAGATCGTCAGCCGGGTCACCCGGACTCCCGTTCGGCCTCTCGCGCGCCTCGCCCGTGCGACGGCTCTGTTCGCTTTGGGCGCTGCGGCCGTGTTGTGGCCTGCCCACTCGGTGGCGGTCGCGGGAATCGCCGCAGGCCTCGCGCTCGCGTACGTCGGCCTGCGGGAGATTTCGTTGATCGCCGGCGCCGTCTCCGTACCGCTCGACGCGGCGGGAGGGACCGCGCGAGAAGGCTGGCGCTGGCCGGTGTGGACGGCCGTCGCGCTCGCCGGTCTCGGTGCGGCCTTCAGCATCGCGTGGTTCGTGCGCGGCGGCGCCACGCAGCCGGCTCCGTCCGGGCTTCCCTCGAGCTGCAACGGCTCGCCCATGCTCTGCGGCCGCGCCGTGAACGAGGTGGTGTTCCCCGGCGCGCACAACGCGATGTCGAACGCGGAGATCGCCGGCTGGATGTTTCCCCACCACGAGCACGGCTTCGCGCGCCAGCTCGAGGACGGCATCCGGGCGCTGCTCATCGACGTGCACTACGGCATTCCCACGGGCGGGCGGGTGAAGACCGATCTCGACCGCGAGCTCGGGGGACGCGAGCAGCTCGAGAAGGCCGTGGGACCGGAGGGCACCGCGGCCGCGATGCGCATTCGCGACCGGTTGGTGGGAGGCAAGGACAGCGAGCGCGGGATCTACTTCTGCCACGGCTTTTGCGAGCTGGGCGCTTACGAGGTCGTGCCCGCCCTGCGGACGATCCGCCAATTCCTCGTGCAGCATCCAGGAGAAGTCCTGGTCCTCGTGATCGAGGACTACGTCAAACCGGAGGATCTCGAGCGCGCGTTCGCGCAGAGCGGGCTCCTCGACTTCGTCTACCAGGGCGCGACGAAGGAGCCATGGCCGACGCTGCGCGAGCTGATCGCCACGAACCAGCGGGTGATCGCGTTCGCCGAGTCCGGTCGGCCCGGCGTGGCGTGGCTGCACCCGGCGTTCGAGTCGTTCCAGGAGACGCCGTACTCGTTCCATGCGACCGCCGAGATGAGCTGCCGCCCGAACCGCGGCGGGACGGCGGGCCCCTTGTTCCAGCTCAACCACTGGATCGAGACCACGCCCACGCCGCGGCCCAGCAACGCCACCGTCGTGAACGCCTACGACTTCCTGCTCGCGCGGGCGCGGCGCTGCCAACGGGAGCGGCGGCGCCTGCCCAACGTGATCGCCGTAGACTTCTATGCCACCGGCGACCTGCTGCGGGTGGCCCGGACGCTGAACGGGACCGAGGTGGTGGCCGCGCGCCGCTGACGAGCCGCCTACTTCGCAGCCGCCGCCGGCGCGAGCGCGGCGGCTCCCGCGGCAGCGCACTTGCCGTCGTTCTCGGCAAGATCGCCGGACACGCCGACGGCGCCGACCAGCTTTCCCTCGACCAGGAGCGGCAAGCCGCCGTCGAGGGGAACGGCCCCGGGCAGCCCGAGGATGCGCAGGCCCATGCCGCCGCCGGCGACCGCGTCCTGGAACGCCTTGGTGGGCCGCTTGTAGAGAGCGGAAGAGCGGGCCTTGGCGATGGCCACCTCCGCGCTGCCGTTCTGCGTCGTGTCGGCCTTCTGGTAGTAGACGAGCACGCCGGCGGGATCGACCACCGCGATGGCCATGAACCAATGGTCCTTCACCGCTTCGGCGGCAGCCGCCGCGGCGACCTTTTTCGCCGCCTCCAGGCCGATGGGCGCGCCGATCGGCGTGGCGTAGGTGCTCGGGGCGGCGGAGTGCGCGGGAGCGGGCGGCCCCGAGGGCGCCGGGGCCGGCTGCCCTTGCGCGGCGGCGGCGAAGGCGAGAGCGAACGACGTCAGCATCGTCAGTGCGACTGTTCTGGTCATGCGCAACCCCCAGGACTGCGGTTTGAATTCACCTCAAGAACCAAGCTCGCGAATGTTCGTGTCCAGTCGTAGCCGCCATCCGGCCTGAGGCCGCGGCTCAGTACGAGATTCCGGCGGAGAGTGTCGGCGTCCAGCTGTCGCAGTTTCGATCGCAGCCGAGCGCGTGGTCATAGGAGACGCCGAGCGAGAGCACGCGGCCGAGCGAGATTCCCGCCCGCCCGCCGATTCCGTTCTGATCCGGGAGTCCGCTGCCCACGAACCAGCGCGTATAGTATGCGCCGACGTACGGGTGGATCGTCGGGATCGGCATGAACCAGGTCACGCCCGGCCGCAGCGTCCACAGCGTGGGCGAGTTGCCGAACGCATACCCGACCTCGACGTTGGGCGCGATGCCGTTGCGCATCAGCCAACCCACGCCCACGTTCGCGTTGGCGTAGGTCTGCCCGTAGGCGAACGTCGTCCCGAAGCTGGCCCAGGAATAGGGTTTTCCGCTCCATTGGCTCGGATGCGGCGCGGGAGCGGGAGCCGGCGCGGCCGTCGCCGGTGGAGGAGGCACCTGCGCCGGGCCGGGCTGGGTAGGGTCGGACGACTGCGCCGCAGCGATGCAGGGCAGGACCAGCACCAGAGGGACGAGCCGGAGCGAGCGCGCGCATGGACGGACACTAGCCACGGACATCTGGGCTCCTGCGGACAGGGATCCTGCGCATTCGTGTCCGACGCGGCGAGCCAGCGCCATTGGACTTTTAGACTAGGCGCTGTCGCCGAAGGCGACACTGCGCCTACGCCTTTTCTGCGTGTTCCCGCGAAGGCGGGAACACGCTTGACCATTACGGCGGTCACCGCGGCCGGGACGCCCCCCTGCTCAGCGCCCGTAGATCGAGCATCCGCTGGATGGCGCGCGCGGACACGGCCCTGGCGCCATCCTCCGAGACTTGCAGGATGCCGGCGAGCCGTCCCCTGTCGTCGAAGAGCGGGCCTCCCCGGAAGCGCGCATCGATGGCCCGCTTGCTGGCGAGCGTGAACACCTCGCCGCTGACATGCGAGACGACCACGCCCATCACCGCCACCGCCTCGTCGCCGGTGCCCATCGCGATCAGCAGCTCGCCTTCGGCGGGAAGCTCGGTGGCGAGCAGCGCCGCGGGGAGATCCGTCGCCTTGTCCGGGAAGACCAGGATCGCGAGATCGAGCTCCGCCGACGAGTCCATCACGCGCGCATCGATGGGTGCCCCGCTCGCCACCTGGATCTGCGCCTGCTGCATCGGCACCAGCTTCTCGCCGGAGGGCACCGCGACCGCGTGCAGCGTGGTGACCGCCAGCCCTTCGCCGATCAGCACACCGGAGGCGGAGCTGACGGCCGCGTGCTGCGACTCGTCGCCGTGCACCTGGACCACGGTGGAGAACAGCCGCTCGGCGATCGCTTTCCAGCGCGCGGCCGGGTCCGGCACGATCACCGCGGCATACGCGGCGCCGCCGAGAGCCAACCCAAGAGAGGCGAGACGCGCCATCATGGCCCTGCTCTACTCCCGCATCGTCGCAGGAGCTCACGGATTCCGCATGCGACGATGGGCCAATGGACCTCCTGCGGAGGTCCTGGCGCAGATCACATCGAGGGCCGGATCTCCGGGCCGGCGCGCGAGGGCGTTCCAGCGGCGGGAGCCTCGGGAGCGTGCTCGGACTGCGCCTCGTCCGGCCCCGAGGAGATCCAGCTCTGCAGCAGCGTGGTGGTCACGGCCAGGATGACCGGCCCGACGAAGAGGCCGATGATGCCGAGCCAGAGGAGGCCGCCGACCACGCCGGGGAAGATGATCAGGAGCGACATGTCGCCGCCCCGCTTGATCAGCAGGGGCCGGACGACGTTGTCCACCACCTGGGCCACGATCATGACCACGAGCAGCGCCGTCCCCCGGCCGGGCGATTCGGTCGCATAGAGCCAGATCACGCCCGGCAACAAGGCGAGGATCGGCCCGAGCTGGGCGATGCAGAGGATGCAGACGACGGCGGTGAGCACGCCGGCGAACGGAACGCCGACGGCGAAGAGCCCGATGCCCGAGAGGACGGTCTGCACGATCGCGGTGACGACGATCCCCAGCGCGACGGCGCGGATCGCCTTTCCCGAGAGCGTCACGATCGCCTCGCCCCGCTCCTCCGAGAGCCGCCGGAAGAAGCGGCGGAGATGGGCGGCCGCGGCCTCCCCCTTCGCGTAGAGCAGGGCCGAGATCAAGACCGTGAGGAGGAAGTTGAGCACCATGCTCCCGAAGCTTCCGGCCTGCGCGGCGAACCAGGCCAGCCCCGTCCTCAGGTAGGGCGTCAGCCGCGCGGTCAGCTCGTTCGGCTCGAGGGCGGCGAGGGCGAGCCACTTGTCCGACAGCCTGCCGCCGACGAGCGGAATGCCGTTCACCCAGGACGGAGGCGGAGGCAGCCGCCGCGTCGAGAGCTCGTGGGCGAGCTCGACGATCCGGTCGGACTGCCCGAGGATGGTCGATACCGCCAGGTAGAGCGGGACGATCAGGACGAGCAGCAGCACCACGGTCATCACCGCGACGGCCGCGCCCCGCCGCCCGCCGAGCTGCGCCTGCAGCTTGAGCATCAGCGGCCAGGTGGAGACGACGATCATCGTCGCCCAGAGCAGGGCGCTGAGGAAGGGCAGGAGCACCCAGAGGCTACCGCCGATCAACAGGCCGATGCCCAGGACCGAGAGCGTGATGCGCGTCAGATCGCGGGACGGAAACGGGGTGGCCATCGGCATGTCATCCATTCTAGGCGTATAGGCGCTACTGGCAGGAGGCTAACTTCAGGATTTCCCGTCCCGTTCCGTGGCGAAGGCGAGCATGTCCACCGCCCGGCGCAGCCGCTTGGCGAGCGACTCGGCGATCGCGCGGTAGAACTGATGGGCGGCCTCGGGCTTGTTGGCGAACAGCTCGTCCAGCTTCTTCCTCCGGATCACCAGGAGCTCCGCGCGCTCGAGAGCAACCGCCGTGACCGCGGCCGGCCCCCCGTCCACGAACGGCACGTCCCCGATGGTCTCGCCCGATCCGAACTGCGCGGGCGATCGGTCACGCCCTTCGGGGGCGAGCCGCACGGTCCCGCTCCGGATTACGTAGAGGGCGTTCGGCGACTGGCCGTGCGAGACGATGGTCTCGCCGGGCGAGGCAGACATCTCCTCCGCGGCGCGCGCGACCAGCTCCAGCACAGCGTCCGGAACATCCTTGAAGATGAAGACCTGCTTGAGCGCTCGAAGGGTGTCCATGTGTCCCCGGTCTATTTTGGTCGCGGCTACTTCGCGGGTGGTGGTGGTGGTGGTGGTGGTGGTGGTGGCTGGCCCTCCTCGATCTGCCATCCGCCGCCGAGGCTGCGGTAGAGCAGCACGAAGGAGGTGAGCTCGTCGCGCTGGGTGCGGGCCAGGTCGAGCTGCGCGCTGAAGAGCTGCCTTTGCGCGTCGAGCACCTCGAAGTAACTGGAGACGCCGCCCTGGTACCGGTCCACCGCCAGCTTCGCCGCCCGCGTACTCGCCGTCACCTGGTCGGTCCGCACCACCCGCGCCTCCCGCAGCTTCCGCACGCCTGCCGCCGCGTCGGCGACCTCCTGCAGCGCCACCTGCACCGCCTTCTTGTACGAGGCGACGGACTGCTCGAGCTGGGCGCGCGCCGCGTCTTCCTGGGAGGCGAGGCGGCCTCCCTGGAAGATCGGCGCGAACAGGCCGCCGCCGGCGTTCCAGGCGAGGCCGTCGGAGCCGAAGAGGGTGGCCCCGCCCGCCCCCTGCAGCCCGATGAAGGCGGTCAGGGACAGCGTCGGCAGCCGGTTGGCCACCGCAACCCCGACCCGCTTGCCGGAGCCGATGATGGTCTGCTCCGCCGCCAGCACGTCGGGCCGCCGCCCCAGAAGCTGCGCGGGAACGCCGAGTGGAATCTGCGGCGGGATCGGGGTGTCGACGAGCGCGGACCCGCGAGGAATCGGTCCCGGCGCCCGGCCGAGCAGGACGCAGATCTGGTGCTCCTTCTGCGCGATGGCCAGCTCGGTCTCGGGGATCGCCGCCATGGTCACGGCGAGGTCCGCGCGGGCCTGGCTCACCTCGAGGTCGGAGGCGATGCCCCGCCGGGCGCGCGCCTCGAAGAGATCCAGCGTCCCGCGGCGCGTGTCGGTGTTCGACTGTGAGATCTGGAGCTCGAGGTCCAGCTCGCGCAGCTCGAGGTACGCCTGCGCCACCCCGGACACGAGCGCCAGGATGATGGCCCGGCGGAAGTCCTCGGTGGCGAGCAAGTCCGCCAGGGCCGCGTCGCGCGAGTTCCGCACCCGGCCCCAGAGGTCGAGCTCCCAGGAGAGGTTTGCGGTGCCCGAATAGTTGCCGCTGTTGCTCGCGCCCGGGTTGAGGTTCCTGGAGATCGGCCTTCCGTAGGCCGCGTCGATCTGCGCGGACACCTGCGGATAGAGGTCGGCCTTGGCGATCCCGACGAAGGCGCGCGACTCGTCGACGCGCGCGGCGGCGAGCGCCAGGTCCTGGTTGTTGGCGAGCGCGACGCGGATCAGGTCCTGGAGGACGGGGTCCTTGAACACCTGCCACCAGGGCAGGTCGGCGACGGAAGTCGCCTCACCGGGCTGGGCGAAGCGGTACTCCGCCGGGGTCACGGTCTCGGGGCGTTTGTACTCCGGAGCGAACGAGCACGCGGTTGCGGCGAGCGCGAGGAGGGCAGCGAGCGATCGGTTCACGCATGTCCCCCCGCGAGGCCTGGGTGCTCTTCGCTTCCGGCTTGCTCTCTCTCCGGCGAGGCCGGCGGCTTGGCGGCGGCCGCGGCCTCCTTGCCGAAGAGCCTCTCCACGGCGACGAAGAGCACCGGCACGAGGATCACGCCCAGGATGGTGGCGACCAGCATGCCGGCGAACACCGCCACTCCCATCACTTTGCGTCCCTCGGCGCCGGCTCCGGACGCACGCACCAGCGGCAGCACCCCGAGGATGAAGGCGAAGGCCGTCATGAGGATGGGTCGGAGCCGCAGCTTCGCGGCTTCCATCGCGGCGTCGATGTAGCCCAGGCCCCGCTTCTCGCGGGCCTCCTTGGCGAACTCGACGATGAGGATGGCGTTCTTCGCCGCCAGGCCGACCAGCATGATCAGGCCGATCTGCGCGAAGATGTTGCTCACGTAGGCCGTGCTGGTGAGGCGCGCCAGATACAGGCCAAGGAACGCGCCGAAGGCGGCGAACGGCGTGCCCAGCAGCACGCTCATCGGCAGCGACCAGCTCTCGTACTGGGCGGCCAGCACCAGGAAGACCAGCACGATGGCGAAGACGAAGACGATGCCCGCCGTGCCCTCGGCCTTTTTCTCCTGGTAGGAGACGTTGGACCACTCGTAGCCCATCTCTTTTGGCAACACTGCTGTCGCGGTCTCCTCGAGAGCGGTGAGCGCCTGGGCCGAGCTGTACCCTTCCGCCGGGGTCCCGCTGATCTCGGCGGCGCGATAAAGGTTGAACCGGTTGGTGAACTCGGGGCCGGCGGAGGGCTTGGTGGAGACGAGGGTGTCGAGCGGCACCGCGCGCCCGTCACCGCCTCGCACCGAGAACAGGCCGAGGCTCCTCACGTTCGCGCGGTACTCGGGTTCCGCCTGCAGATAGACCTTGTAGGTACGGCCGAACCGGTTGAAGTCGTTGATGTACGAGCCGCCGAGCAGCGCGCCCAGCGTCGAGTTCACGTCGGTCACCGGCACGCCGAGCTTCGTCACCTTGTCGCGGTCGATGTCGGCGAAGATCTGCGGAACGCTCGCGCGGAAGACGGTGCGGGCCGATCCGATCTCGGGACGCTTGCGCGCGGCCGCGAGGAACTTCTCCACGTTCTCCGCCAGGAACTGGGGCGTCCCGCCGCTCCGGTCCTGCAGCATGATGGTGAAGCCCGATCCGGACCCGAGGCCAATGATGGGGGGCGGGCCGAAGGTGACCGCCACCGCTTCGGGCACCTCCGCGGAGAGCCTGCGGTTGAGCCCGTTGATCAGCGCGAAAGAGTGCTCCTCCTTCGCCTTCCGCTCCTCCCACGGCTTCAGCGACACGAAGAGGAAGGCCGTGTTCGAAGCGTACGCGCCCGACACCAGCGAGTAGCCGGTGATGGTGGTGACGTACTGGACGCCGGGCGTCTTGCCGATGATCTCCTCCACCCTCTTCGCCACCGCGTCGGTGCGCTCCAGGGAGGAGGCGTCGGGCAGGACGATGTTTGCGAAGAAGTAGCCGTTGTCCTCGTCCGGCACGAATCCGCCCGGAATGCGCTTCGCGATCACGCCCGCGAGCAGGGCGAACACCAGGACCAGGAGCGAGCTCCGGAACGCCTTGCGGACGAGGATCCCGGTGAACGAAACGTATCCGTCCGTGAAGCGCCCGAAGATGCGGTTGAACCAGTCGTAGAACGGGTGCAGGAAGGACTTCTTGTCCGACTTGGGCTTGAGGAGCAGCGAGGAGAGGGCGGGCGAAAGCGTCAGCGCGTTGATCGCCGAGAAGATCACCGAGATGGCGATGGTGATGGCGAACTGCTGGTAGAGGCGGCCGCTGATGCCGCTGATGAACGCGACCGGGACGAATACGGCGGAGAGCACCAGGGCGATGGCGATCACCGGCCCGGACACCTCCTTCATCGCCTGTGCGGTCGCTTCCTTGGGCGTCATCCCGTGCTCGATGTGGTGCATCACCGCCTCGACCACCACGATCGCGTCGTCCACCACGATGCCGATGGCGAGCACCAGACCGAGGAGCGAGAGCGTGTTCACCGAGAAGCCCAGCATCGGGAACACGATGAAGACTCCGATCAGCGACACCGGCACGGTCAAGAGCGGGATGAGCGTGGCGCGCCAGTTCTGCAGGAACACGAACACCACCAGGATCACCAGCACCACCGCTTCGATGAGGGTGTGGACGATCTCGTCGACGCCGGCGGTGATGGCGGCCGTGGTGTCGAGCGTCATCTCCTGCTTCATACCGGCCGGGAAGCGCTGCTCGAGCTCCGCCATGGTCTTCTTGACTGTCTGCTGCACCTGGAGCGCGTTCGAGCCGGGGATCTGGTAGACGGCGATCGCCGCGGCGGACTTCCCGTTGAGCCGGCCGACGGCGTTGTAGAGCACCGAGCCCAGCTCCAGCCGCGCGACGTCGCCGAGCCGCACCACCGAGCCGTCGGGGTTGGCGCGGACGATGACCTGTCCGAACTCCTCCGGCGTGAGCAGCCGGCCCCGCGTCTTCACCATGTAGGTGTACTCGGTGCCCTTCGGCGCCGGCGGGCCGCCGATCTGGCCGGACGGCTGCAAGAGATTTTGCGACTTCACCCCGTTGATCAGGTCCATCACGGTCAGGCCCAGCGCCTGCAGGCGGTCAGGCCGCACCCAGATGCGCATCGCGTAGTCGGATCCGCCGAACAGCGTGACCTGCCCCACGCCGGGGATGCGCGCGAGCTGGTCGTTGATGTTGATCAGCGCGTAGTTGGAGAGGAAGTTGGAGTCGAACGCGCCGGAAGGCGAGGTGAGCGTGACCAGCAAGAGGGGGAAGGAGAGCGACTTCTTCACGCTCACCCCGTAGTTCTTCACGTCGGTGGGCAGCGCCGGAGTCGCCTGCGAGACGCGGTTCTGGGTGAGGACGTTGTTGATGTCGAGGTCGGAGCCCACCTCGAACGACACCTCGAGCTTGAGGGTGCCGTCGTTCGCGTTGGTGGATTTGAGATAAATCGACCGCTCGACGCCGTTGACCTGCTGCTCGATCGGCGTCGCCACCGTCTGCTCCACGTCCAGGGCGTTGGCGCCCACGTACGTGGTGGTGACCTGGATCAGCGGCGGGGTGATGTCAGGGTACTGCGAGATCGGCAGCCGGGAGAGCGAGACGGCGCCCACGATCACCGTCACGATGGAGATGACCATCGCGACGATGGGGCGGCGGATGAAGAAGTTCCCCATGGGTCACCTCGAGGCGGCGGGGGGTGGCGTCGGCGCGGGTGGGGCAGGCGTCCCCGCGGGCGGCGCGGGCGTCGGCGCGGGCGGGGCGGGCGTCCCCGCGGGCTTGGCCGACGCAGCTTCCGGCTCGGCGGCGGCCACGGTGGCCTTCACCGCCACCCCGTCGCGCACCTTCTGCACCCCTTCGACGATCACCTTCTCACCCGGCTTCACGCCCTCCTCGAGGATCCAGAGATTCCCCACCCGCGGGCCCGGCTTGACTCTGCGGCCTTCGGCCTTGTTCTCGGCGTTCACCACCACCACCGAGAACTGGCCCTGCAGCTCTTGCACCGCGCGCTGCGGGACCAGCACCGCTCCCGGCCGCACTTCCTCCCGATAGTGCACCTTGGCGTAGAGGCCCGGCCTCAGCACCCGGCTCGGGTTGGGGAACTCGAGATCCGCGCGCAGCGTCCCGGTCTGGGGATCGACCGACCGGTCCACCAGGATGATGCGGCCGCGGTGCGGGTAGATGCTTCCGTCCGCGAGCGCGAGCTGCGGCCCGGTGTCGTCCGCCGGCTTGGGTTGCGCGACGTCGCTGCTGGTGGCCGTCTGTAGGAGGCTCGCGTAGCGCAGGTAGAGCGCCTCGGGGATGTTCACGCTGACGCGGATGGGATCGATGGACGAGACGGTGGTCAGCAGCGTCGGGTCGCCCTTGCCCACCAGGTCGCCCACCTTGCGCTGCGCCTGCCCGGCGAGGCCGGAGATCGGGGCGAGGATGCGCGTGTACCCGAGGTCGAGCGTAGCCTGGTCGACGTTGGCCTTGGCCGCGTCGACCTGGGCGCGCCCCGCCTTCTGCGCCGCGACGGCGTTGTCCAGCTCCGCCTGGCTGACGGCGCGCTCCGCGGCGAGCGGCCGGAAGCGCCCCACGTCCAGGTCCGCTTTCGACAGCGCGGCTTGCGCGCGGGCAAGATCGCCCTTCATCTGGGCGAGCTTGGCGCGGTAGGGATGGGCGTCGATGGTGAACATCAGCTGTCCCTTCTTCACTTCCGAGCCTTCGCGGTAGTCCAGCGACTCGAGGTAGCCCTCGACCCGGGCGCGGAGCTCCACGTCCTCCCGCCCGCGCATGGTGGCGGTGAGCTCGCCGCCGATGGGGACGTCGCGCTGGACCACCTCGACGACCGTGACCTCCGGTACTTGTGGCGGCGCGGCCGCTTCCTTCGCCTTGCAGGCGGCTAGCAGGACGCCCGATGCCAGCGCAGCGCGGCAGAGAAGGGGCCAACGGCGGAAGGAAGATCGAGGGGAGGAATCCGTCGCCTGGGTCATGGCAGCCTCATGGGAGCGTGCATCGTGCCGGTACGGAGTGCTTTCCAGCAGTGGCCTTTGGTCTAAGGTCCAATGTTCCCGCCCTCGGCCCCCTGACAAAGAGCGTCTGCATTCAACGGAGGATCACAATGAGGATTCCGACTCTCGCAGCCGTGCTCGTCCTCGCCTTTGCCGGCCTGGCGCGCGCCGATGAGCAGAAGCCCACCTTCCATGCGTCGCGGACGGAGACGGTCACGGCCAAGGTCAAGGCGGTCGATCAGAAGAAGCGGATGGTCACGCTGGTCAACGACGCCGGCGAGGAGATCAAGTTCAAGGCGGACGAGCGGATCAAGAACCTGAAGCAGGTGAAGAAGGGGGACGTGCTCACCGTCATCCTCAACGAGTCGGTCGACGCGCGCATCCTCAAGCCGGGCGAGACCCCCAGGATCGCGTCGGAAGGCTCGACCATGGCCACTGCCCCACAGGGCTCGAAGCCGGCCGCCTATGCGGCGAAGGAGCGCTACGTCACGGCCACCATCGCGGCGATCGATAAGGAAAACATGGTCGTCACGCTGAAGGGGCCGGACGGGAACACGTTCCCGGTGAAGGCGCGGAAGAAGGAGAACGTAGACAAGCTCGCGGTGGGCGACAACGTGGAGATCCGCACCACCCAGGCCGTGGCGGTCGAGGTCACGACACCGAAGAAGTGAGCTCTATCGGGGCCACGAGAACCCTCGTGGCCCGACTGCCGCAGGGCACTTATTTCACCGAGTAGCCCTTGCCCTCGAGGCATGCCCCGAACGACTTGTTGAACTCGGTCTTGGTGTTCGCCGCGGCCTGCTGCTGCTGCTCCTGCGCCTTCTGCTCGGCAGCGGCGTTCGCCTGCTTCTGACCGGCCCTGCCGCCCATTCCACCCGCCGCGGCACCGATCGCGGCGCCCTTTCCGGGATCGCCGGCGATCGCGCCGATCGCCGCCCCCGCGGCCGCTCCCTTCGCGGCACCCCGGACGGCCCCACCCTTCTTCTCCTGGGCCGCCTGCGCCTGTGCGGCCTGGGCGGGCGCGAGCGGATCGATCCCGGTATTCCCCTTCGCCCACTGGTAGCAGTCGTACTCGTCCTTGTCCTGCACCTCGCGGGTCTGCTGCTTGGCCGGGAAGACGGCCAGCCCCCACTGCTGCGAGAGGGCCTTCTGGGCCGGCGCGGCGGCCGCCGGAGCCTGGGCAGCGGGAGCGGGAGCGGCGGCCGGGGCGGGCTGGGTTCCCTGCGCGCGGCCGAGCGCCGGGACCGCCAGTACCGCGGCGGCGATGAAGATGGGCTTCATGGCGTTGGTTCCTCCTCGGCACATGGCCTACCCCGGCGCGGAGGATGCGCGACATTGGACTTCGGACCTACGGCGCAAGCGCTTGCCGGCGCTCAGTACTGGTCCATTCTCCCCGGGCTCGGGGGAGAAACGGATTGGCCCAAGGCCCAATATCGCGCAACCGACCCGCGGCGGGAACACTGGCCTGGAGGTGGAGTCATGCGCTCATTGACGTTGGGATTGTGCGCCGCGTTCGCGACGTCGGCCGCTGCCGCTCCCGCGCAGAAGGCGGTTTCCGAGACGCCTCCCAAGGGCCGCACCAACATGTTCCGCAGCGCCTACGATCCTCCCAAGGATCCCAAGCACCAGATGTTCTACGAGCGGTTCAAGAAGGATCGCGTGCTCGAGCGGTTTGCGGAGTCGGCCGCGTCCATCAAGCTGCCCAAGCCTCTCTTGGTGAAATTCGCGAGCTGCGACGGCACTTCCAATGCCTGGTACGAGCCGGCCGACGGCACGGTCACCTTCTGCTACGAGTACGTCAACGACATCTACAAGGCCTCGGACGGAGCGCAGGCGCACGGCATCGACCACGACGCCGCGTTCGAGGGCGGCGTCCTGTTCATCCTGCTGCACGAGACCAGCCACGCGCTCTTCGATCTGCTCAAGACCCCGATCCTGGGCCGCGAGGAGGACGCGGCAGATCAGCTCGCGGCCTTCCTGCTCCTGCGCGCCGGCGAGGGAATCGCGCGCCGGGTCCTGGGCGGCGCCGCCTGGATGTACCTGCACGACTCCAAGGGTCGCATGCCGGACGAGAGCGACTTCGCCGACGTCCACGGCCTCGACTCCCAGCGCTTCTTCAACGTCCTCTGCATGGCGTACGGAAGCAACCCGGCGTCGTTCAAGGGAATGGTGGACAAGGGGTACCTGCCGAAGGACCGCGCCGAAACCTGCGCCGACGAGTTCCGCCAGGTCGCGTACGCGGTGAAGAAGCTGATCGACCCGAGCGTGGACGTCGAGCTCGCGGCGCAGATCAAGGCGGCGCACAAGGCGCGCTGGGAAGGACCGAAGAAGGTGGCGGAGCCCGCGGGGACGGAGGCGAAATGAGGCGCGTCGGGCTCCAATCGGCACAAGGTCCAATTTTCGGAGTGATCGGCCCATGGCACACGCAGGCCACAGGGGAGTGCACCAGCACGGGAAGCTTTCGACTGGACGTGGAGGAGTACAAATGAGGATGACACGCTGCTTCTTGCTCACTGCGATCGCTGCCGCCGGCTGCGGCGGGTACACGGCGCCGGACGAAGTGACGTTGGGGACTGCCGT
>DASQAS010000167.1:0-5971 GCA_035635635.1 Myxococcales bacterium
CTGCGATTTGATCCTGAGACACTCCCTCGCCGCCAGGTGGGCCGCTCAGAAGTGCGGCTGACCCTGGCCGTAGAGCACGGCCTGCAGGCCCATGAGCAACAGCGAGGCCAGGAGCGTGCCCCAGTACCGTCGCCCGCGAAGGATCATCGGCACCCCGCAGAGCAGGGGCAGGTTCGTCGACTGGTAACGGATCATCGCCTGGATGGTGCCGGTGGCCATCGGCAACAGCAGCATGAACCAGGCGCTCACCCACATCCAGGCGGGCGTCCTTCGCACCATCGCGCAAGCGGCCGCGATGCAGGCCAGCGTCACCAGGTAGTAGTCGGGGTCGGCGTCGAAGCCGAACAGCGCGCGCAAAGGACCCATCACCGAGAGCACACGCTTGTGCGAGGCCTGCACTTGGATGAAGGCGAGCGGATCGCCGTAGACGCGCGCGCACCAGAGGGCGAACGCGGCCGTTCCCAAGATCGCGACGGCGGCGGCCAGAAGTCGCCGTGCCCCCGGCGACGTCGCCAGGGCCACCGCCACGGCGAGACCCGGCGCGCGCGTCGACGACGCGGCGATGCCTGCCGCGGCCGCCACCGCGAGCCGCTCGCGACGCGCGGCCAGGAGCCCGACCGCCAGCGCCAGAGCGAACAGCGCCTCCGAATACGGGTAGGAGAGGAAGTTCGCGCCCGGTGCGGCCAGGAAGAGCAAGGCGGAGCGGAGCCCGTCCGCGCGCCTGCGCACGGCGCCGAGCTCGAGCAGGACCAGCGCCGCAGCCAGGGCGCACGCGTTCGAGAGCGCGAAGGCCGCCCAATACACGTTCCCGAACAGCGGCGTGAGCGCGCGGACGGCCAGCGGGTACAAGGGGAAAAAGCCGAGGTGGTAGTTGCGCCGCGGGGCGTCGGGCCCCGGATACCCGTTCACGGCGATGGAGGCGTAGAAGTCCGCGTCCCAGCGCTGCAGCGGCTCCAGGAAGGGCGGAACGGGAGCGGGACGCAATCCTCCGGGGACGTATTCCAGCTCCGCCCGCTTCTCCGGCCTCATGGTCGCGGAGCCAAGATGGGTGGCCGCGACGGCCAGCCCCCGCGTGATCACGAACGCAGCGACGACCAGCAGCGTCGGCGCGCCCCAGGCCCCGAGCCGCCGCCGGAGCACGAAGAGCGGCGAGACCCGCGTCATCGGCGGCACTGTAGCAGGTACCGCAGCGCCGGGACCACGCGGGCAGTGCATGCGCACCGCCGATCGCATCCGACGCGCATCAAGGCTGACGCCGACGTAGACTCGAGCGGTCTCGACGAACCTCTACTCGAGATCCAGCGCCAGATACTGGAACCGCCCGTTGCGCTCGATCTGCAGCACCATCGCGTTCCCGCGCCCCTGCTGTGTGATCGCCCGCCTCAACCCATCCACCGACTCGATGCGGCCACGATTGAGCGCATAGATCGCGTCCCCGGGCAGCAGCGTGCTGCTCACGCCGGGACCGTCGAGCGTCCGCGCGACGACGACCACCCCCTTCGGCTCGCGCAGGTGCAACCGGTCCTGCACGCGTTCGTCGATGTCGAGCGCGATGATCCCGAGCGAGGGCACCAAGTGTTTGTCCGGATGCGCGACGTCGGCCATGTCCTCCAGCGAGTGGTCGCGCTCGAGGGCATGGACCTCCAGGTCCACTGGCTTGCCGTCGCGCAGCACCCGAAGCTTCAGCCGCGCGTCGCTCGCGCGGTACAGGATGGCGGTGAGGTCAGGCATGATCTCGATCCTGCGGCCGTCCACGCTGTCCAGGACGTCGCCCTCGCGCAGCCCCGCCTCGTGCGCGGGCCCGTCAGGATCCACGTCGGCGACGAGGACGCCGGAGTCGCGCGGCAACCCGAGGCCGGAAGCCAGCTCCGGCGTGATGCCTTGCGCGGAGATCCCGAGCTCGAAGCGGCGGACGTAGCCGCGCTTGCGCAGCCCTTCGTAGACGAATCGGGCCACGTTGGCCGGGACGGCGAATCCCAGCCCCTCGCTCCCGCCCGACCCGCTGAGGATGAAGGTGTTGATGCCGACCACCTCGCCTTCGGCATTCACCAGCGGCCCGCCGCTGTTGCCCGGGTTGATCGGCGCGTCGGTCTGGATGAACAGCATGGGCGCCTCGAGACCGAGCTGCCGTGTGGCGGAGCTGACGATGCCCATGGTCATGGAGCTGGCCAGCCCCTGCGGGGCGCCGATGGCAAACACCAGCTCGCCCTGTGTGACGCCGGTGGTGCCGCGCAGCGTGAGCGCCGGAAGCCCCTGGGCGTCGATCTTCAGCAGCGCCAGGTCCGACTCCGGGTGGATCCCGATCACGCGCGCAGGGTAGTCGGTCCTGCGGCGCGTGTTCGACTCTCGAGGCCAGCCCGCTCCAGAGGCGGGCGGCACGATGGTGATCCGATCGGCGCCCTGGACCAGGTGCGCATTGGTGATGATGTATCCGGCGGGATCGACGATGACGCCCGAGCCCACCATCCGCTGGCGCGCGATGATCGCCGCCGCAGGGTGGCCGTTGTCCGTCGAGACGGGCCCGTAGCCGGAGACCAGGATCTGCACCACGGCGGGCCCGACCCGATCGGCGAGCTGCGAGAGCGCGCCGTTGAGCTGGCGCAAGATGCCGGGCCCTTCGCGAGCCGCCTGGCGGCCGGGCTCGGCGCCGAGCTCCGCGGCGGGAGACAGGAACGCAAGGCAGACGACCATGCGCCACTGGAGGGTCATGGCCCCGTTCCCTGCACCGCTCGAGCCAAACCGGAAAGGCAGGTCCCGTTCAGGAACCGCAACCCGCAGCGCGGCACCTGCCGGATTCATGGACAAGAGGCCGGGCGGATTCGACACCTGCGCCGGTCTTTCCCTGTGGCGACGGAGCGGCTGGCGGTTGGCGTGCGCCGTGCAAGAAGCGTGGATGTGGCCGCGAACTGGATGCTCCCATGCTTCGATCGGTGACGGCGAACAGCTCCGCCGCCGCGGGCGTCATCGCTGCTCTCGCGACCTGGGCCGCGCCGCTCGCGGCGCGCGCCGACCGCTTCGACTGCCGCTACTTCCGGGCCGAGGAGGTCAGTCCCTTACCGCCCGTGGGAGGCCCAGGCCCGCTCGAAAGCGTTCTCCTGCCCGACAACAACGTGTTCAGGCCCATCCTGGCGGACCAGCGGGAGCCTCGCTTCTACGCGGACTATCGTCATCTGCACTTCCGCGGCCAGAATCAGCTTTCCGAAGGACATGGCAACAACGTCAACGTCGCCATGGTCGCGTTCGGAGGCGAGTTCGGACTCTGGGGCCTCCGGCAGCGGCGCGGCTGCGACGGATTCCAGGTCAGCGTGTTCGGCGTCGTGTTCTCGCAGTTCAACCTCGACTCACAGTCGTTCGACCTGCTCAATACCGATTACCTGGTCGGACCGGTGCTGACGTACCGGAGTGGCCCCTGGTCGGGCCGGCTGCGCTTCTATCACCAGAGCAGCCACCTGGGAGACGAGTTCCTGCTCAACTACGGGCTCGCCAACGGGGTGAAGCGCCAGAACCTGAGCGTCGAGGTGCTCGATCTGCTGGTCTCGCTCGAAGACGGCTGGTGGCGGGTCTTCGCCGGCGGCGGCTTCGTCGCTTTCAGCAACAAGGAAGAAGATCTCTCGTCCACGCCGTGGCTCGTGGACTACGGCCTGGAGCTGCGCGGCGATCCCTGGCGCTGGCAAAATTCGAAATTGCGTCCCGTGTTCGGCGCCTTCTTCTCCCAGTTGCAGGCGACGAGTTGGAGCCTGAGCGGCAGCCTCGAAGGGGGCCTCGAATGGTCGGCGCCCAACGCCGCGCAGCGGGTCCGCGCGCTCCTGGTGGCGCAACGGGGCGCGCTCCCCTTCAGCCAGTTCTTCACCGATCGGACGCAGAACTTCGGCGTCCAGCTGCAGTTCGAATTCTGATCGGCCCACGCACTTGGATTCGACAGTCACCGGGGTCGCGCCGCCGGGGCCTCGTGCAGCTCGATGGGATTGCCGTCCGCTGCAGGGCGGCATGCTGGTGGTGGAGGGACGCGGCCGCCACCGCTACTTCCGACTCTCGGGCGAGACAGTCGCCGACGCGCTCGAGGCCGTGGCACTCCTCCGTCGCCCGCGCGACGTCCCCCGTTCGCCCGAGCGCGCCGAGCTTGCCGAGGCGCGCACCTGTTATCTGCACCTGGCTGGCCGCCTCGGTGTTGCCTGGCTCGAGGCGCTGGAGAAGCTTCGCTTCCTCCAGCTGACCGGAGGTGTGCTCTCGCTGACCGGCGAAGGCGTGGACCGTTTTGCTACGCTCGAATTGAGACCGCCGCACTGGGTAGCGGGTAAACCCTGCCTCGACTGGACGGAGCGTCGCTTTCACCTGGGCGGTGGGCTCGGCGCGCTACTCACGCGACATCTGTTCGAACGCGGCTGGTTGGCCCGCCGGACCGGCAGCCGCGCTGTCCGCGTCACCAGCAGCGGCGCTCGCGTGTTCGCGCGCGAATTCTCGCTCTCCTGGCCGTGAAACGGGGTCTTGGCTCCGGCAACGCCGGGCTGCGGCCGCTCGGGGGCGAGCGCTGTCACAATCGCTCTCTGACGAGTTCAGGTACAGTCCGCTTTCATGGAGCACACCTACGACCTGGTGGTCATCGGCAGCGGACCTGCCGGGCAGAAGGGTGCGATCGGCGCGTCCAAGCTGCACAAGAAGGTCGCCATCCTCGACCGGCGCGATCGGTTGGGCGGCGTGTCGTTGCACACGGGTACCATTCCCAGCAAGACGCTCCGCGAGGCCATCCTCTATCTCTCGGGCTTCAGGCAGCGCGGCTTCTACGGCAAGGACTACGTGCTGCAAGAGACCATCTCGCTGCCGGACCTCGCTCTGCGCGTCCAGAAGGTGCGCGAGCGCGAGTTGCAGGTGTTGCGCAACCAGCTCCGCCGCAATACCGTCACTGTGCTGCACGGGTCCGCGCGATTCACCGGGCCCCACGAGATCACCGTCGAGACTCCGGATGGTCATCAGGTATTGCAAGCCGAACGCGTGCTCATCGCGTGCGGGACGCGTCCCGCGCGCCACCCGCAGATCCCCTGCGACGGCCGGCGCATCTTCGACAGCGACCAGCTGATCGCGCTCGACACCGAGCTGCCTCGGACGGCGATCGTCGTCGGCGCCGGGGTCATCGGCCTCGAATACGCCTCGATGCTCACCGCGCTCGGTATCCACGTCACGGTGGTGGATCAGCGGCCGACGTTGCTCGACTTCGTCGATCGCGAGATCATCGATGCCCTGACGTACCATCTCCGTGGCCGCGGCTGCGTGCTGCGCCTGGGCGAGACGGTCAAGTCGGTCGAGATTTCCGGCGAGCGGGTGCAGGCGCGCCTCGACAGCGGCAAGGCGCTCGCAGCCGACGCGCTCTTCTATACGGTCGGAAGGCAAGTGAATACCGATCAGCTCAACCTCGGGGCAGCCGGGCTCGCGGCCGACGGTCGCGGGCGGGTGGCGGTGAACGCGCAGTTCCAGACGCAGGTCGGGCACATCTACGCGGCGGGGGATGCCATCGGCTTTCCCGCTCTCGCCTCCACTTCGATGGAGCAGGGACGCCGGGCCGCGCTGGCGATGTTCGGTCGCGCCGGGACCGCGCAGGAGCTGCCAATGCCCTACGGGATCTATACGATTCCCGAGATCTCGATGGTCGGGCGAACCGAGCAGGAGCTGACTGAGGCGAAAGTCAGCTACGAGGTCGGGGTCGCCCGTTACGAGGAGCTGGCGAAGTCGCAGATCCTCGGAGACGAGCTGGGGATTCTCAAGCTTCTCTTCGAGCGCGAATCGCTGCGCCTCCTCGGCGTCCACGCGATGGGCGAGGGCGCCGCCGAGATCGTCCACATCGGGCAAGCGGTGATGGCCTTCGGCGGGACCATCGAATACTTTCGCGACGCCGTGTTCAACTACCCGACGATGGGAGAGGCGTTCAAGGTCGCCGCGCTCGACGGGTTCAACAAGCTCTGAGCCTGAGGGCTCAACC
>DASQAS010000168.1:0-8954 GCA_035635635.1 Myxococcales bacterium
ACCCGTGGCCTCCGGCGTGACAGGCCGGCGTTATAACCAGCTTAACTAACACCCCACAGAGTGGGCGGGACAGGCATCGAACCTGCGACCCTCGGTGTGTAAGACCGATGCTCTACCGCTGAGCTACCCGCCCGAGCGGCAGCGAGCGGGGGCGGGTTCTACGGGACCCGTTCGGTGAAGTCAAGCGCTCCGTAGCGCCCCGTACTCCGGATGCCTGGCGTGACGTCGACAAGGTGCGTAGTGAAGGGGATGCCTCTCGGGTAGCCGAGGAAGCAAGCTACCCTCGATGTTGCTGAACGAGTTCCTGATCGAGCGCCGTGACGAGGTTCTCCAGGGCGCGGGAGAGCTCATCCGGAAGCTGCGCCCCGGTCCGGCGGCGATCGACTTTGCTCGAGACCAAAACCTGCCGGCGTTCCTGGAGGCGGTGATCGATGCGGTGCGCCGGCGGGAAAACCTGCCTTCGGACCCGGTGCCGGCGCCGCAGCGGGGCGGGCCACCTCGAAGTCACGAGCATTGGCTGGACTACGACGTCGATGAAGTGGTGTACGAGTACGGAAGCCTTTGCACCACGATCGTGAAAGTCGCGGAACGCCACGGACAGCTCATCTCGCCGCGGCAGCATCAAGCGCTGAACCAGGCGCTGGACGAGAACATCGCCGCGGACGTCGTCGCGTACGAGCAGAAGTGGCGGACCGGGAGCACGAGCCAGTCCAACGAGCGGCTCGGATTCGTCGCGCACGAGCTGCGCAACGCCCTGCATACGGCCGCCCTGTCCTTCCAGGCCATTCGCAGCGGGCGCGTCCCTGCCCAGGGCGTCACGGGCAGCGTCCTGGAGCGCTCCCACCAACGGCTCCGGGAGCTCGTGGAGGGGCTGCTCGCGCAGGTGCGGGTTGGCGCGGGCACCGTGATCCGCCGCGAGCGGCTGATGGTGTTGCCCCTGATCGAGGAGTCGGTCGCATTCGTCGCGGCAGACGCCAGGGCCAAGAACATCAGCATCTCGATCGACGTCGATCCCGCGCTGGAGACCCGCGGTGACCCGACGCTCCTGGCGTCGGCCCTGACCAACCTGGTGCAGAATGGCGTGAAGTTCACCCCAGCTGGGAAAGTGGCCGTCCGCGCCTTGCGAGTCCAAGACGGCGCGCGGGTGCTGATCGAAGTCGAGGATGAATGCGGCGGGCTCGCGCCGGCGGCAGGGGAAACCATCTTCGAGCCGTTCGTGCAGGTTGGCGAGGACCGCAGCGGGCTGGGCCTCGGTCTGAGCATCGCTCGCGAGATCGTCGCCGCCCACGGCGGTGCCCTGAGCGTGCGCGACTTCCCCGGACGCGGCTGCGTTTTCGTCATGGACCTTCCGTCGACACCGGATGCACCACCGGCCAGCCCATAGTCCGTCCACTACAATCGATCCGTGCAAGCGCTCGTCACGACGGCCACCAGCGGCGATCCGGCGGAGGCCCGAGAGCTGGCGGCGAGGTTCGGGCTTCGCAGCGAGCCGCGGGCGGGAAGGGCGCTCGCGGACCTGCTCCAGGATGCGAGCGGCGCCCCGGTGCTCGTCCTGGCCGCGGGCCGGGCCGACCTCTACGAACGCGGGCGCGTCCACCGCGCCAGCGTCGGAATGGCCCTCCTCCGGGTCCGGCGGGCGCGCAAGGGTGAGACCGATCCGCTCGTTGCCCACGCGGGCCTCGAGCCTGGCGACTCCGTCCTGGACGCCACGCTGGGACTCGGCGGAGACGCGCTCGTCGCCGCCCAGGCGACCGGGACTTCGGTCGTGGGGCTCGAAGCCGACCCCCTCGTTGCCGCGTTCACGCAGGCCGCCTTGCGAAGGCTTCCCGAGCACGGACGCGAGCCTGGCCGCCTCATCGAGGTGCTCCACGCCGACCATGGTGCGTGGCTCCACGCTCAGCCCGCGCAGAGCTTCGACGTCGTGCTCTTCGACCCCATGTTCCGGCGCGCCGGCGACTCCGGGCCGCTCTTCGACCTGCTGCGGACGCACGCGAATCAAGCTCCGCTCTCGCCGGATACGTTGAGCCGGGCCCGGCGCGTCGCGCGCCGTGGGGTTCTGGTCAAAGACTCAGCCCGCGGCGAGGAGCTGCAGCGCCTCGGCCTGACGCATCGCCCGACGCGCCGCTCGGCCGCCATCGTGTTTGGCTGGGCACCCGCCATTCAGTGAAGAGGACCCGCAGGCACGCGCTCCAGCGCGGCGCGGTCCCACTTGCCGAGCGAGGCCGCGGCCGCGTACGTGCTGCGCAGGAACTTCAACAGGGCAGCCGCCGGATCCGGCAGCAGCCGCGCCTTCTCGTACGGCAAGACGAACTCGTGCAACGTGCCGTCGTACCGCGCCTCCGCGGGTCCCGGGTCGGCGGCCGCGAACCCGGGCGGCTCCGGATAGGCATACGAGAAGAACACCGCCTCCGGAAACGACTCGTCCCCCGGCCAGAAGCCCGCGCTGCTCACCTCGTGCGAGTACGCCTCCACCATCACGTAGTCGGGGCAGTTCGGCGCTCCTCCTGAATGCCGCGGCGCGGTCCTTCCCGAAAAGCGCGTCGCGGCCAGATCCAGCCCCCCCCAGAAGACGTGCACCGGGCTCGCCTTGCCGATGAACTCGCCGCGGAACTGCTCGAAGACGTTCCTGACGCTCTGCAGCACGCGCCAGAGCGCCCCGGCCCAGGCGGGATCGTACGTCGCGTGCTTGAAATCCTTCGCGAACGGGATCGACTCCCGCACCTCCACCGGACGCTCGAGAAATCGCGCGCGGACGCCGAGCGAGTCCAGCGCGGCCTTGTACTCCCGGAAGAACTCCGCCACCGGCCGCGACGTCAATCCGATCCCGACGACTCGACCGTCGCTCGGACGCAGCTCCAATACGTGCCGCGAGAAGTCAAACTCGATCTCCAGCGTCCGCTCCCCCCAGGGCATGGGCGACGTGGTGAGCCCCCGCGCGCTCACGTACAAGGGCACGTGCCACCAGTGGTTCTGGAACGGCGCCAGCACGAGCCGCGTCTTTCCCACGATCTGCGTCCACATGTGCAGCGTGGCGCGCGTCTGTTGCCAGCTGGGCATCTGCAGCGTAGGCCACTCCATGGCGGCCACTATAGATCCGGCCCGCCGCCCGCGCGTTCACACCCGCCATGCGGCTGCCCAGGGACCCGCGTTGGCTCCAGATCGGCTTCCTCTGCAGCTTCCTGCTGCTCGGGCTGACCGCCCGCGACTTCCCCCTCTGGCACGCGCCGCTCCTCTTCGCCTCCTGCCTCGCCACGCAACTCGCCTGCGAGCGCCTGCTGAAGCTCCCGCACGCGGGGCTTCTCTCTCCCATCATCACCAGCTTCGGCCTCACGCTGCTCTTGCGCGCCGGCGCCTGGTGGGTTCCGCCGCTCGCCGGCGCACTCGCCATCGGCAGCAAGTACGCCCTGCGCATCCGCGGCCGGCACTTCTTCAATCCGGCCAACTTCGGCCTCTGCTGCCTGATGCTGCTGACGCCGCGCGCCTGGTGCTCGCCGACGCAGTGGGGCGAGGGAGGTCTGCTGCTGCTCTGGATCCTCGCGCTCGGCCTCGCCGTCGCCCACCGCGCTTTCCGCGCCGACGTCAGCCTGGCCTTCCTCGCCTCCTTCATCATCCTGCGCACCGCGCGCATCCACTACCTGGGCCAGCGCCCGGAGGTGCTCTTCCACCAGCTCAGCTCCGGCAGCCTGCTGCTCTTCACCTTCTTCATGATCTCGGACCCCAAGACCACCCCGCGCCACCGCGTCGCCCGCATCGCCTTCGCAGCCATCGTCGCCTGCACCGCCTTCGTGCTCTCCACGCACTGGGTCCAGAACCCCATCGTCTGGGCACTCTTCTTCTGCGCCCCGCTCACGCCGCTCCTCGACGCACTGACCTCGAGACAGGAGAAATCCGTATGCGCTCCCTCACAGCAGCCCTCGCTTTCGCCGGCGCCGTAGCGCTGGCCAGCCCCGCGCACGCGTTCTGCGGCTTCTTCGTCGGCAAGGCCGACGGGAAGCTCTTCAACCAGTCCTCGCAGGTGGCCATCGTCCGCGATGGCGATCGAACCGTGATCACCATGGGCAACGACTTCAAGGGCGAGATGAGCGAGTTCGCGCTGGTCGTCCCCGTCCCGTCCGTGCTCACGCGCGATCAGATCCACGTTGGCGAGCGCCGGCTCCTGGAGCGGCTCGACGCGTACTCGGCGCCGAGGCTGGTCGAGTACCACGACCCCGATCCCTGCAACGAACGCATCTACCCGATGGCCGCGGGCCCGATGATGCGGGCGAAGTCCATGGACGCAGCCGCGATCGCTGGAGGACGGGCGCTCGGGGTTACCGTCGAGGCCGCCTATACCATCGGCGAGTACGACATCCTCCTGCTCTCCGCCACGCAGTCGCAGGGCCTGGAGACCTGGCTGCGCGAGAGCGGCTACCGGATCCCGCCCCGAGCCTCCGCCGCGCTCGCCCCCTACGTCCGCCAGAACATGAAGTTCTTCGTCGCCCGCGTGAACCTCAAGGAGCAGCGCAAGGCCGGCTACCAGGAGCTGCGCCCCATCCAGATCGCCTTCGAGTCGCCGAAGTTCATGCTGCCCATCCGGCTGGGCATGGCCAACGCCGACGGTCCCCAGGACCTGATCGTCTACGCCATCACCCGCAACGGCCGGGTCGAGTCGAGCAACTATCAGACCGTCAAGATCCCCAGCAACGTCGAGGTGCCGGAGTTCGTGCAGAAGGAGTTCGGCGACTTCTACAAGTCCCTGTTCACCAAGGACTGGCGCGCCCACGATCACCGGGCCATCGCCACCGAATACGTCTGGAACATGGGCTTCTGCGACCCCTGCGCGGCCGACCCGCTCACCCTCGCCGAGCTGCGCCAGTTGGGCGTGTTCTGGATCGAAGATCAGGACAACGCCCTCCGTGGCGGAGGCCTCCCGGTGATGCTCACCCGCCTGCACCTGCGGTACGACTCGGAGCACTTCCCCGAAGATCTCGTCTTCCAGCAGACCGGCGACCAGCAGAACTTCCAAGGCCGCTACATCATCCGCCATCCCTGGCGCGGCAGCGCGACCTGCGCGGCGGCGGGCCGTTACCAGGAGCAAGTCCTCGCGCGGCATCGCCAGGAGGCCGAGACGCTCGCCTCGCTCACCGGCTGGGACACGGACCGCATCCGGCGGAAGATGGGCACCGACGCGCCCGGCAAGACCGAAACCGACCCGCCCTGGTGGAAGAAGCTCTGGCGCTGATCTAGGTTGCCGCCCGTGATCACGGTCCTGGTCGCGGGCGCCACGGGCGCCGTCGGGAGCGCGCTGGTGCCAAAGCTGCGCTCCAGCGGGTTCGCAGTGATCCCGCACGTCCGGCCCAGGACCGCCGCGAAGCATCCGTTGGGCAAGGATCCCAAGGCTCTGATCACGGAGCTGTCCGACACGCCCCGCCTCGACGAGCACATGGCCCATTCGCAGGCGGTGGTCTGTGCGGTGGGAACCATGCGGCGCCGGTTCGCCGCGGGCGACACCTACGAGTCCTCCGACTACCGGCCGGTGGTGCAGCTCGTAGAGTCCGCGCGCCGCGCACCGCCACCTCAGCCGCGGTACTTCATCCTGGTCTCCGCCCTCGGCGCGCGCCCCGGCGGCGGCTACATGGGCTGGAAGCACAAGGCAGAGGAAGTGGTCCGCACGAGCGGGCTGCCGCACTCCATCCTCCGGCCGTCCTTCCTCGACACCCGAGGCTCCGGCGCGCAGCCGAGCGACGGGAGGGAGCGCAAGCCGCCACCGCTCGTGACCGCCGCGCTGGACGCCTTCGCGCGCATTCCTGGCTTCAGGCCTTGGGGAGACGACATCCGTACGATTCCGGTGGACGTCCTCTGCGAGGGGATCATGCGTATCCTTCACGACGGGGCTCCGCTCGGGACCCTGACGGGCAGGCAGCTCTGGCCGTTGGCGAAGGGCGTCCGCGCGCTTTAGCCTCAATACCGATCAGTCAGGCGGGAATGTCAGAGGGGCTTGCTACGCTCGATTCGTGAGCGAGAGCTGCACAGAGCCGCAGGTCAAGCTCGACGAGCTCGAGGCCGCCGTCGCACGTCTCGGGTGGCGGCTCCCGAGGGTTCGTGATCCTGCGATCGCCAGGCGGTGGGCGCATGGAGTGCACACCGCGCTCGTCCACGTTGCCAGTGGCCGTGGGGCCCTCGAGGTGGCCATCGGCGAGGGACTCGCTTCCCTCAAGGTCGGTTTGCGGGCGATGGACCTCGGGTACAGCAATATCGGCGACTACGCCAGGGAGGAGCTGGGCCTCAACGCGAGCACGGCGGCCAAGATGGAGCGGCTGGCGCGGCGGCTCCGCGACCTACCCCTCACCCGGGACGCGGTCCGGCGGGGCGTGATCACCGCGCGCAAGGCTGAGATCATCTCGACCGTGGCCAAGGGGAACGAGCCGTACTGGCTGTTCCAGGCCCAGGGCAGGACCGTCCGCTCGCTGACGGCCGAGGTGCAGGCCCCGCGCGATCCCGACGAGGAGCGATGGGTCAACCTCCGGGTCCAGCTGTCTCCAGAGCAGCGCAAGATGCTCGACCTCGGATTGGCCATGGCAGGCATGGTGCTCGAAAAGCCGACGGCCTCGAATTGCGAGCGGGTGGCTGCCTGGTGCCAGGAGCACATGAGCGTGCAGCAGGCTCCCCAGGAGGATGACCACGTCGATGATCTCCTGTTCACGCCGGAGGACGATCTCGAGGCGCTGAAGGAACATTTGGAGAAGGTGAATGCGCAGTGGGCTGGCTTGGCAAAGGTGCCCCCCGCCCAGGCACCCGCGGAGAGCGGAGAGATCGACCCCTGGCGGCTGAGTCGAGAGCTGAAAGGCCACCTGGAGGAGCGCCGGCGGTGGGACGTGCTCTTCGGCCAGCTAATCATGCTTTTCCAGTCGATCCGCGGGTGGCACCTTCTTGGGTTCGCCAACTTCGGCCATTACTGCGAGGAGGTGCTCGGCATGGGCGAGCGGACGGCCGCCCAGCGCGCCGCGCTGGAGCGGGGCCTGGTGCGAAACCCGGTCTTGCGGCAGGCGCTGGCAGAGAAGCGGCTCAGCTACGAAAAGGCCCGGCTCATCGCCCGCGATGCGACGCCCGAGGAGGTGGCTACTTGGATCGAGAAGGCCCAGGGCCTGACCTGTGTCGAGCTGCGCCGGCAGTTACAGGAGAGTGGTCAGCCTCTGCGCTAACCACCACCTGCACGGGATCCACGGCGGGCGGATGCGGGTCACCGGCAGAGCGCCGGATGGGCTCGTCTGGGAATTCGACCTGCGGCAAAGCTACGCTGCCACGGCTGTGGCCTGAGCCGTGCGTTAGACCGCCGTCTGCGGCGTGTTCCCCGGCGCCTCGATCTTCTTCGCCTGCTCCATCGGCCGGAAGAACGCGTCCGGGTTCTCCAGCACCAGCGCGTGCCGCAGCACCTCGTCCACGTGCTCGACCGGGATGATGGTCAGCTCGCGCCGCACCTTCATCGGGATCTCGCGCACGTCCTTGGCGTTGTCCTTGGGGATCAGGATGATCTTCGTCCCGCCGCGGTGCGCCGCCAGGGCCTTCTCTTTGAGGCCCCCGATGGGCAGCACGCGCCCGCGCAGCGTGATCTCGCCGGTCATCGCCACGTCCTTGCGCACCGGGATGCGCGTCAGCGCCGACACCAGCGCGGTGGCCATGGTCACGCCCGCGCTGGGGCCGTCCTTGGGCACCGCGCCTTCCGCGACGTGGATGTGCAGGTCGACGCTCTCGGCGAACTTCTTGTCGAGGCCAAACCGCTCCGCCCGCGAGCGCACGTAGCTCATCGCCGCCTGCGCGCTCTCCTGCATCACGTCGCCGAGCTTGCCGGTGAGGATCAGCTTGCCCTTGCCCGGGACCACGGTGGCCTCGGTCTGCAGAAGCTCGCCGCCCACCTCGGTCCAGGCCAGGCCGGTGACGAGCCCGATCTCGTCGCGCTCCTCGGTCTTGCCGTAGCGGAAGCGGGGCGGCCCGAGCAGCTTGTGCACCTTCTTCGCGGTGACGAGGATCTTCTCGTCCTTGTTGCCGGTCGCCAGCACGTCCTTGGCGATCTTGCGGCACAAGGTCGCCACCTCGCGCTCCAGCCCGCGGACGCCGCTCTCCTTGGTGTAGCGGTGGATCAGCTCGAGCAGCGCCTTCTTGCTGAACTTCACGTCGATCTTGTCCAGCCCGTTCTGCTCGCGCTGCTTGGCCACCAGGTACTTGCGCGCGATGGAGAACTTCTCCAGATCCGTGTAGCCCGCGATGCGGATGATCTCCAGGCGATCTTGAAGGGGCGCGGGAATCCCGTGCAGCGTGTTCGCCGTACAGATGAACAGGACCTTGGAGAGATCGTAGTCGAGATCGAGGTAATGGTCCCCAAACGTATGGTTCTGCTCCGGGTCGAGAACCTCGAGCAGCGCCGAGGACGGGTCGCCGCGGAAGTCGGTGCTCATCTTGTCGACCTCGTCGAGCAGGAACACCGGGTTGCCGCTGCCCGCCTTCTTCAGCGACTGGATGATCTTCCCGGGCAGCGCGCCGATGTAGGTGCGCCGGTGTCCGCGGACTTCGGCCTCGTCGCGCACGCCGCCCAGCGAGATGCGCACGAACTTGCGGCCCAGCGACCTGGCGATGCTCTTGCCCAGGGAGGTCTTGCCCACGCCCGGGGGGCCCACGAAGCAGAGGATGGGGCCCTTCATCTTCTCCACCATCGCCTGCACGGCCAGGTACTCGAGGATGCGCTCCTTGGGCTTCTTCAGGCCGTAGTGGTCGTCGTTGAGGATCTTCTCGGCTTCGTTGATGTCGAGCTTGTCCTTCGTGTACTCGTACCAGGGCAGGGTGAGGATCCAGTCGATGTAGTTCCGCACCACCGTCGCCTCCGCGCTCATCGGCGACATCATCTTGAGCTTGCGGAGCTCCTTCTTGGCCTTGGCGACGGCCTCCTTCGACATCTTCTTGTTCTTGATCTTCTCCTCGAG
>DASQAS010000169.1:0-13506 GCA_035635635.1 Myxococcales bacterium
GGAAGATCGCCCGGAACGAGATCATGCGCTTCCCCTCGGTGAACGACGTGATCGGCGGCGACCGGCCGTCTGAGGAGCGCGAATAGATGTCGGCCAACGACGCCCGCAAGCAGAGCCTGTACTTCCCGGAAGACATGCTCACCGAGATCCAGTCGCAGGCGCAGCGGCTAGACCGCTCGCTTTCCTGGGTTGTGCAGCAGGCCTGGAAAATCGCAAAGCAAGAGCTGCGGAAGGTCCCTTCGCCGAACGACATGCTGGACGACGATCCTGCCGCGCAGCGCGGATAGCCGCGCTTCCGGCAGGTAAACGACTCGAGGCCCGGAGCCGCCTGGCCGCGCTCCGGGCCGTATTTTTTTTCAATTTGCCGCACCGCGGCACTGCCCGGCCGCAACGTGGCGCCACGGGCGCGCCACCGGGCAATCCGCCATACTCCCTGTCAGGGCGTGACGTTCAGCGCCACCTGCTGGGTCTGGAGCAGCGTGAGCGTGGCGGCCGGCGTCACGGCGTGGGGGTCGAGCAGCGCGGGCTGCAGCTCATTGGGGACCCGCCAGACCTGCCTGGCGACCGAGGTCACAGAGACCGAGTAGCGGCCGGCGACGACCGGGATCGAGACCGGGGCTACCGACGGATCCATCAGGTTGACCTTGCTGGAACCGCTCGCGAACGCAGTGAGGGGTCCCGTGGCGAGATAGACGCTTCCGGGCGTGCAGGAGACGCCGGTGAACTGGGTCGGGTCGAGGCCGACAGCGATGACCGTCGCCTTCCCCGAACCATCCAATTCGGGCATCAGCCCGGCCGGATCCGCCACCTTGATCAGCTGAATTCCCAGCGAGGTAGGCATGACCTTGCCGGTGCCATCGCAAGCCAGCGGGATTGCCCCCGCCGCGTCGGGACGGAGCGCCACCACGCCCGGCCCCAGAACCGCGACACCCCTGATCTTGAACGAAGCTGCCGATCCTCCGCCGAACGCCAGGCCCACGTCGGACGTCGCCGGATTGCTCGATGCGTCGAGCAGCTCGAAGCTCGGCCGCTGCGGAACCGGCGAGGTCGCGATCAGGTTCGACGTCACGAACGACGTCCCGACGTGCACGCTGGCCGGGGCCATCACGACGTTCCCCGCTCCCGGCGCCAGGGCAAACAACGGCGGCGACGCCGCAAAGTCCCCCCGCGTATCCACCACGGCCGTCAGCACGTAATCGCCCGTCGGCAAGTTAGGCAGCGTGTATCTCACGCTTCCGCCCTGGAACTCGGAGCCGGTGTGGAAATCGGCCGACATCGGCCGCCCGAACGGCGGCAGCGCATTCGCGGCGTAGGCAAAGACGTACGCGGAGAGCGGCGTCCCGCTGACTTGGAGCAGACCGGTGATCCCGCCCGAGAACGGCGGATGCGACGGAGGCCCGACCTGGAACGCGGCGCTCTGCGACTGCGTCTGGACGGTCCCAGGCGCGCACGCCGGCGCGCCGGCGGCGCAGATCACCGAGGGAGCGAGCGCCGCGGATCCCGCTTCGTTCGGGATCTGCCAGACCTGGCCGCTCTGGGAGAGCAGGACGATCCGGTACGCGCCGGGCTGCAGCGACGGCAGCCGCGCGGGAGCCGCGCCGGGGGCGGTGGCGTCGAGCAGCACCGGCCGGACCACGATGGAGAGCGTGTCCGTCAGTACGGGGGCGACGCCGGGGCCCGGCTGCGGCTGCAACGCCGGCAGGAACGGCGTCGGGTCGACGGCAGCGGGAATGATCTGGGTCTGCGTGGTGTGCAGGTCGGGCGAGACGTACTGGGTGAGCCCGGCCGGATCGGACGCATCGAGGCGGACCAGGAACACCCGAGGCCAGACGTCGGGCAACCCGTCGTGGTCGGCATCCACGGCCGCCCCGCCCCCGTCCCGCACGAGCTGCACGGCGAACCGCGGGTTGGGCGCCTTGCCGAGCGGGAACGACAGCGGCCGCGCCCGCACCCGGAAGCGCAGGGGCGTGACCTGGTCCGCGGGCATCTGTGCCGGCGTGGCCGGGTCGACCTCGAACGCCGGCGGATCGGAGGTCACCCGGGACGCGAGCGTCACGGTCACGCCGGTGACGTTCGCGCTCACCGCGATCTTCGCGGGAAGGCCGCCCGACAGCAGCGCGCCGGTCAGGTCGCCGTTGGTCGGCGTGGCCATCAGCTTCAGCGACGAGAAGTTTCCGTCGACGTCGTCGAGGGCCTGGATGAAGTAAGTCCCCTGTGGCAATCCGTCGATGCGGAACGGAGCGCTGAACCCGGTGGCGGAGGGAACCGCCGCGCTCGCCAGGACGACCCGCACACGGACCGGGAGGGCGGCTCCCAGCGGCGGCGGAGGATTGAACGGATCGTCGCGGTACGCCTGCACCAGGATGTTGCCGCTGCGGATCGACGGATCGCCGCTCCAGACCACGGTGCCGCTCACGTTGTATCCCGAGACGCCGGCCGGCGGCATCATCGTGACGGCCTGCGCCTGCGAGGCCGCGTAGTACGGCGTGCCGGCGCTCTTCGCGTCGCCGAGCTGGTTCGGGAGCGTCCAGACCTGGCCGCTGCGCTGGATCACCACCACCTGGTACGTGCCCGCCGGAATCTCGGGCAGCACGGTGTGCTGCTCGACGGCGCTGACGGCCAGCGGCTGCACCAGCACGTCCAGGAGGTCCGTCGGCAGCGGCGCCGCGCCCGCCGGAGCATCCACCAGCGCCGGCAGCACCGGCGTGGACACCACCCGGCAGGGCACGATCGCGGCCAGGGAGGGATCGATGGGCAGCGGGCGTCCCTGGTCGTCCATACCCGCGAGCTGCCGCAAGAACACGCGCGGGAAGACGTCGTCGAGGCCGTCGCCGAGGCTGCTCTGGCGGTTTCCCTGCGCGTCCCGATCGAGCTCGAGCGCGAAGTGCGCCTGGTCGAAGGCGGCGATCTGCGCCGGCAGCCGGACCGTGTGCAGCTTCAGATGGACCGGCTGGTCGATGTTCTGGTCGATGGTCTGCGGCCCTCCCACCAGCTCGAACGAGGGCGGGTCGTAGGACATGGTCTGCGGGAGCGCGACGTTGATTCCGCTCACGAGCTGCCCGGCGCCCACCGCGAAGTCGATCAGGTGGACCTGACCGTCGGCGCCGACGTCGCCGTAGCCCCCGACCGGATCGCCCGCGCGGGGCTGCCGGGAGTAGTCGAAGAACGGATCGAACTGGCGCGAGCCGTCGATGAACGCGCGCACCTGGTAGGTGTGGCCCGACGGCACCTGCGTGAACGTGAACGAGGCCGAGAACGGCCCCCGGTTCGCCGGGTCCGCGTTGGCGAAGAGGAAGGACATCGGCACCCGGGCCAGCGCCGCGGGCGCGGTCGCCTGGCCCTCCGGAGGCGGCAAGGCGGTGACGTCGAAGAGCAGCAGGATCGCGTCGCCCCGCACCGGCCCGCTGTAGACCAGCTTTCCCTGGACGACGCCGGGGACCGGGCAAAGCCCGCCGTCGCAGTTGTACTGGTCGAGCCCGGCGGCGACGTCGGGAGTGCCGCATCCGAAGATGCAGAGGAGCGCCGCAGCGGGAACGAAGGACCGGAGGCATCGCATCAGAAGGATCCCGTCGCGGAGAAGAGGACCCGCCGCCCGATCTGGTTGCCGAACGGATGCTCCCGGTGATTGTCGCCGAGCACGTTGTAGACCGCGATGCCGGTCTCCAGCTTCTCGCGGATCCACCAGTAGCCGACGCGGCCGTTGACCAGCGTGTACGCCGGCAGCCCGTAGGGCGTGAAGAGCACTCCGCCCGGCTGGCTGACGTCGAAGGATCGCTCGGTCCAGGTGACCGAGCTGACGTAGTGGATCTCGAGACCCAGGTCGAAGTTGGCCCTGGTGCGCCAGAGCGCCAGGGCATTGAGCTTGTGCTGCGCGGTGTTGCCGAGGGTCGCCGAGACGGCGCTGGGCGGGTTCAGGTCGCTCGTACACCCGCCGTTGCTCGCCGTCGTGCTGCAGGCGAACATCTTCTCGAACGAGTAGTTCAGGGAGAGGTCCACGCCGTCGACCGGAGACCATTTGCCGCTGAGCTCGATGCCCAAGCCGAAGAAGCTGCCCGGCTCGTTCTCGAAGCCGGTGTAGCCGATCACGTACTGGCCGGTGGCCGGGTCGACCGCCTGCGAGGGATTGGCGGGAAGGCGCAGGGCGCCGTCCGTGATCAGGTTCTGCACCCGCTCGGCGTAGGTCACCACCTCGGGCTGGAAGCTCCCGAACCGGCCGCGGTACCCGATCTCCGCGGTGACGATCTGCTCCGGGTGCAGCAGGCGGCTGCCCTGGAAGCGGATGCCGAGCGCGGGCTGGGTGGGGTTCGGGGCAAAGAGGTCGCCGTAGGACTCGATGGAGGTGGGCGCGCGGAACGCCGAGCTCAGGTTCAGGCGCAGCACGTGGTCCGGCTTGAACTCGTAGAGCAAGGTCCCGCTCGGCGAGTGGACGATGCCCCCGGAGGTGACTCCCTCCTCCGCGAGCAGCGGATGCCGGTCCGCGCGGTACGAGAGGACCAGCGTGACCTTCCGGCTGATGTCCCATTGGTCCTGCAGGAACAGGCTGAAGTGGTTTTCCTGGTAGGCCGAGCCGTCCGGGCGGGGAGCCAGGTATCCCCACTGCACGCTCTTGAAGCGGTATTCGCCGCCGAAGTTCAGGTGGTGCGTGCCGGCCGCCTTGAACTCGACGCCGCTCTGTGCGGTGAAGTCGACCACGTCGCTGCGGATCGAGCTCTTCAGCGAGATGATGTTGGATGGCCAGTACTCGGGGCCGCTGGTGAGGCGCAGCGCGTTCCAGTACACGCGCAGCTTGGTCGGCCCGTTGTTCACCTCGGCCCGCAAATAACCGCTCTGGCCGGTGTTGCCGAAGGTCCGCAGGGCGCCGAGCGGAACGGCCTGCATGGCGACGTTGTCCCAGCCGCCTCCCGCCAGCACCTGGGTCTTGCCCAGATCGTACGTCGCGGTGGCGTCGGCGCGCTGGATTTCGCGGCTGCGGTTCGGCTCCGGAAACTGCTGGCTCAAGTCGACGCGGTCGTCGCCGAAGTCGCGCGTCCACTTGTCGGCGCGGTCGTAGGCGATGGTGCTGCGGTACGCGAGCTTCCCGCTCCGGCCGCCCACGGTGATTCCGCCCTGCAGGGTGTTGTAGTTGCCGGCCAGCATGAAGGCCCGCAGGCCCGACGACTCGTCGCCGGTCTTGGTGATGATGTTCACCACGCCGGAGAACGCGTTCGAGCCGTACAAGGCGGAGCCCGGCCCGCGGACCACCTCGATGCGCTGGATGTCCGGGATGGCCACGTCGAGGATCGGCCAGAACGTGCCGCCGAGGAAGTCTTGGTACACGGAGCGGCCGTCCACCAGCACCAGGACCTTGTTGGCCACGCGCCGGTTGAAGCCGCGGAAGGAGATGTTGGTGTCGCTGGGATCCATCTCGGCGACGTCGATCCCGGGCACGCGCCGGAGGATCTCCGGGAGGGTCACCGCGCCGGTCATGCGGATCTCGTCCGCGGTGATCACGGTCACCGAGAGCGGCGCCTTGGCGGCCGAGCTGGAGCGCGCCGAGGCGGTGACCACCTGCTCTTCGAAGATGTCGTCGGCGCCGGCCTCGCGGCCCGGCAGCTCGGCGGCGATCTCCTGCGCCGTGGCCCGGGTGCGGGCGGAGATGGTCTCCGCCTCGAACATCTCGTCCTCCGGGTTGGCCGCCTTGGCCTCGGGTTTCTTCGCCACCGACGGCTTCGCCGCCTGCGGCACGCCGCCGCCGGACTGCGTCTGCTGATCGATCAGGGTCTGGAGCTGCGCCACCAGCCTCTGCAGCTCGGTGCCCTGCGCCGCGGTCGGAGCCGGCGCTGGCTGCGGAGCCGGCGGGCCCATCGCCGCTTCGAGGCGCTGCATCACGGCCAGCACCTGCTCCTTGTCCGCAGGGTCGGTGGCGACGTATTGCCGGAAGTAGTTCAGCGCCTCGGGGATGTTGCCCAGATCGACGTACGCCTTGCCGATGTCGTAGAGCACGTCCGGGTGCGGCTTGATCGCGTACGCCTGCTTCAGCTCGGCGATGCCCTTCTCGATCTGACCCGCGGAGATCAGCGACATGCCTTCGCGGAAATGCCGCTTGGCGTCCGCGCGCGCGTCGGCCAGCGCCGCGGGGGCGGCGAGCGCCGCGAGCAAGAGCGCAGCGTGGATCTTCCCGCGCGCGGCCGCCAGCCGGGTCGCGCTGTGTGTTCTGTTCATCAGGGCTTCTTCATCCGGGGGTCAGTACGGGTCGTCCTTGTAGCCGATGGACTTCTTGACCGAGTGCGGCTCGTACGGGTCGGTCCTGGCGCTCTTGAGCGTCACGTTCAGGGACATCCGCACGCCGGAGATCTTCCGGTTGATGGTCGCAGGCCGGTAGCCGTCGTGGCGCACAGTGAGCTGGAGCGGCTTGTTGTTCGGAACGCGCAGGTCGAAGGGCGTGAGCCCGACGAACCGGTTGGCGGCGTCGTGGACTTCCGCGCCGGAGGGCATGCTCGTCACCATCACCAGCGTGGTGCCCGCGAACGAGGCCGGATAGTCGGGCTGCGCAGGAGGAGCCGGGGCCGGCGGGGCCGTTTCCGCGGACGGCGTGACCGGCGCGGCCGCGACCATCCTGGGCGCCTGGGCGACCGGAGGCGGGGGCACCGACAGGGTGGGTGCGCGCAAGACGTACGCGGCGGTCCCGATGCCGCCCAGCACGATCAGCGCGGGCGCCGCCACCACCCGCAGCGCGGGCCAGTTTCTCGCGGTCCACTGCGCGGCCGGCGAGCTCCTCCAGCTTGGATTCGCCGCGCGCGCTTGCGCGGTCTGGCCCGACCCGGCCTCGCGCCATTGCAGCGCCGGACCCTCGTCGACCATCGCGTCTGGCGGAGGCGGAGGCGGCCGGCTCGCGTGCGGCGTCCCCCGCTCTGGCGTGGACTTGAGCGAGCTCATCGGCCCGCTGGGAGTGCGCAGCCCCGGATGCGGCGTGGGCGGCGTGTGCGCGACCGGCGCGGCGGCGCTCGGCGGCGCGGCGCTGTCCGAGGCCGGCGGCAGCGAATGCGGACCCGAGGCGCCGGTCAGCTGCGCGCGCACCGACTTGAGCTGCGCCAGCAGCTCGTCCATGGACTGGAAGCGATCCTCGCGCGCCTTCGCCAGGCAGCGCAGCACGATCTGCTCCAGCTCCGGGGAGATGGAGCCGTCGTCGCGGATCTCGGACGGGGGAACCGGATCTTCGTGCAGGTGCTTGAGGATGATGTCCACCGGCGCCGGCGCGGTGAAGGGCACCTGGGCCGTGAGCATGTGGTACAGCAAGACGCCCAGCGAATAGATGTCGCAGCGCTGGTCCGGGCCCTGGTTCCGCGCCTGCTCGGGCGCGATGTAGTGCGGCGAGCCCATGAACGTGCCCGCGTTGGTGATCTCGTCGCCCTGATCGCCCTCGACGCCCGAGAAGAACTTCACCAGGCCGAAGTCCAGCACCTTGACGAAGTCGTGATCGTCCTGCTGGTGCAGCAGCATCACGTTCGCGGGCTTCAGATCGCGGTGGATGATGCCGAGCGAATGTGCCTCGCGAAGCGAGCGGCAGACCTGCTGGGCGATATGGATCACGCGCTCCTGCGCCAGCGCGCCTTCCGACTGGATCGCCTGCGAGAGCGTGCGGCCGTCGAGGTATTCCATGGCGATGAAGAAGATGCCGTCGTCGGTGCGGCCGTAGTCGTAGAGCGTGATGGTATTCGGGTGCGTGAGCTTGGCAGTGACGCTCGCTTCCAGGAAGAACCGCTTGTAGAAATTGGGATCGCGGTCGTGGCCCGCGCCGAGCACCTTGAGCGCTACCACCCGGTCCAGCGGCGCCTGCAATGCCTTGTAAACGCGGCCCATTCCGCCGCGGCCAATCCCTTCGAGGATCCGGTACCGGTCGTTGAGGACGCGCCCGAGCAGAGGGTCGGACTCTGCTCCCGCGGTCGGCACGTCAGCAGCCGGATTCAAACCGGACATCTACGACAGCTCCCCCATGTTGCCGGCGCGGGGTCCCCAAGCTCCCCGCTGGAATTGAAACGGTAGCGCGATCTTCCAGGTAGGGTCAAACGTTGCGAAAGGTGGGCGCATGCAGGGAAATTCCGGCGCCCGACATCGTCCGTGATACCCATGGTCCATGTCCATGCGTAAGCGGGTGGATGATCTCCAGCGCCGGCGCGCGGAGGCGAAACAGATGGGCGGCGAGGCGCGGCTCAAGCGCCAGAAGGAGCGCGGCAAGCTGGACGCGCGGGCCCGGCTGGACCTCCTCCTCGATGGCGGCACCTTCCACGAGCTCGGCCTTCTCGCCACCCACCTGGGCAAACCGGAGCCGCCGAGTCCCGCCGACGGCGTCATCTGCGGCACCGGATTGATCGAGGGGCGGCCCGTCTGCGTCGCGTCCTACGACTTCACCGTGCAGGGCGGCAGCATCGGACCGGTCGGCGAACGCAAGGTCGCGCGGATGCGGGAGCTGGCGCTACGCGAGCGGATCCCCATGATCTGGCTGGTGGATTCGGCCGGGGCCAGGCTCTCCGCCGACCCGGAGGAGGCGGCCTGGATCACCTCGTTCGCGGACACGGGTTACCTCTTTCGCGAGCAGGTGGTGATGAGCGGCGTGGTTCCGCTGGTCGCCGCGATGGTCGGCCCCGGGGCCGCCGGCACCGCCTACATCCCCGGGCTGGCGGACTTCGTCCCGATGGTGCGAGGCACTTCCTCGATGGCCATCGGCGGCCCGTATTTGGTGAAAAGCATCGTGGGCGAGGAAATCACCGAGGAGGCGCTGGGCGGATCGAAGGTGCACACCGAGATCAGCGGCGTCGCGGATTTGGAGGTCGCCAGCGACGCCGAGTGCCTGGCCGCGGTGCGGGAGTACCTGTCGTTCTTTCCCTCGCGCTGCGGCGAGAAGCCGCCCCGGCGGCCGCCGTCCGATCACGCGGACCGCCGCGACGAAGCCCTCCTGGACATCGTCCCGGAGAACCCGCGGCAGGCGTACGACATGCACAAGGTGATCGCCGCGATCGTGGACGGCGGCCGCTTGTTCGAGATCAAGCCGCGCTGGGCGCGCAACATCGTCACGGGCCTGGCGCGGATCGACGGCTGGCCGGTGGGGGTCGTGGCCAACAACCCGATGCAGGCGGGGGGCGTGCTCGACGTGAACGCGGCGGACAAGGCGGCGCGGTTCGTGAACCTCTGCGACGCGTTCGAGATCCCGCTGGTCTTCCTGCAGGACGTGCCCGGGTTCATGGTGGGCTCGAAGGTCGAGCAGCAGGGCATCATCCGGCACGGCGCGAAGATGTTGTACGCGGTGGCCTCGGCCACGGTGCCCAAGCTGACGGTGGTGCTGCGCAAGGCGTACGGCGCCGGCTACTACGTGATGAACGGCCGCGCCTACGAGCCGGATCTGCTGGTGGCCTGGCCGGGCGCCGAGATCAGCGTGATGGGCGCGGAGGGGATGGTCGCAATCGCCGCGCACAAGCAGCCGGACGAGGCGAAGAAACAGTTGGCCGAGGCCATCCGGCCGCTGATCGACATCCACCGCACTGCCGCGCTGGGGTTCTTGGACGACGTGATCGATCCGCGGGAGACCCGGCCGTTGCTCGCGCATTATCTGAAGATCTGCGCGAACAAGAAGGTGGAGCGGCCCTGGCGCAAGCGCGAAATCGCGCCGGTCTGAAAAACGTAGCCGCAAAGCCGCACCTACGGTGCGGCAGCGGCTATCCGCCGCGCCAGCGGAGCCATGTCCGCGTCCGAGACGTCGCTGACCAGGAAGTACTCCAGCCCCCGGGCGATCCAGCGCCACGAGCTGAACCCGCGCAACTCCTCGCGGCGGACCGCCGCGTCCTTCGCACCGGCCTGGTCGAGCACGAAGAGGTTCACCACGTGCTGTCCGCGGCGATAGACCAGCGCGGCCGCGGGGCGGCCGTCGAGGTAGTCGAGACGGCCGCCCACCAGCGTGAGCCCCTGGTCGGCGAAGTCCTGGACGGGCACCGCGAAGCCGACCCTGCCCTCGAACCAGGGCTTCACCGTGTGCTGGTCGGTGCTGGCCACGTCGAAGGCGTGGCCCGGCTGCAGCGAGCGAGCGTGGGCGGCGACCACCTCCGGGAGCAGCGCATCGCGGCGGGGGAACACCGCCACCACCGCGACGGCAGCGGCGAGGGCCGCGGTCGCTCCGAGGAACGTGCGCCGGGAGCGATGGGGACGGATCGCACGCGCCAGGCGTCTCTCGAATTCGGGAGGCGGCTCGAACCGGGTCAGGTGCTCCCGCGCGGCCTGGCTCAGGGCGCGCAGGGCCGCTCCTTGCCGGGAGCAAGCGGCGCAGCCGGAGACGTGCTCCTCCAGCTCCAGCACGGAGCGGGGGTCGAGCTCGCCGTCGAGCTCCAGCTCGAGCAAGGGAGTGGCCTCTACGCAGGTCACGACGCGCTCACCTTTCTCGGCCCGCGGCCGAGCCTTTGCTGCAGCTCGCGCCGGGCGCGGCAGAGACGAGACATCACGGTGCCGATCGGGACGGCGGTGACCTCGGCGATCTCCTTGTACGAGAGCCCTTCCAGCTCGCGGAGCACGAACGCCTCCCGGAACTCCGGCCGCAGCGCGGTGACTTCGTCCTGGATGCGGCGCGCCTGATCGGCGCGGACTAGCTGCGCGTCGGGCTCGGGCTGGAGCGAGACCACCTCGGCGGCATCGCGGTCGTCGTCGAAGGCGACTTCCGCGGCCGGCCGGCCGCGCGAGAGGAACGACCAGCAGGCGTTCCGGACGATGGCGAGCAGCCACGCCCGCATGCGCTCGCCCCGGAACGACCCGAAATGCCGGAATGCCCGCACGTACGCCTCCTGCAACACGTCCTCCGCGTCGGCCTGGTTCCGCACGAGCCAGCGGGCCAGGTCGTACGCGGCCCGCGTGTGCGGCGCGATCGCCCGCTCGAACTCGCCCGCGGAATAGGTCACTGCGGCTCCCACGCGAACAGACCCGAAGAGGCCGCAGCTTATTCCCGTTGAGGCACGGGCGGATTCCGGCCTTCAGCGGAGCGGTCGCATCTCAGCCCGCCTTCGCCGCGGCGGGAAGCAATCCTTCCTCGACCGATCTTTCGGTGAGGCGCCAGGGCTGCGCCATCTGCACCTGCCGGAAGCCCAGGCCGCGGCCCGGATGCGCCGGGTCCCACGGCACCGGCGCGCGCTTGGGCTGCGATCCGGGCGGCGGCAGCGGGAAGATGAGCGACTTCGCGGCGTGGTGGGAGATCTCGCCGGTCTTGAAGTGGTGCTCCTGGTGGATGTGGCCGTAGAAGACGGTGACGTTCTTCCAGCCCTGGAGCAGGTCGATGGCCTTGCTCCCGTCCTTGGTCGCCCAGTCCCACTGCGGGTAGAGGTCGAACAGAGGGCGGTGCGTGAAGATCACGACGGGAGCATCGCGCGGCACCGCCTTGAGGTTCGCGTTCAGCCAGTCGAGCTGGGCGTCGCCCACGACCGAGGCCGGGTCGGACACGTTGTCCAGCGCGACGAAGTGGACGCCCTTGTGGTCGAAGGCGTAGTGCGTCTGGCCGAAGAGCTCCTCGTAGGCCTTGCCGCGATCGAGCGAGGCGTCGTGCTCCCCCGGCATGAACCAGCGCTTCTGCACCCGGAGGGCTCCGACGATGCTCTGGAACTCCCGCATGCGGCGGCGGCGCTCGGCGTCGTCGTCGGTCGTGTGCGTCAGATCGCCGGTGAAGACGACGAAGTCCGGATCGCGCGGCAGCGCGTTGACCGCGGCGACCGCCTTCCGCAGCGTGTTCTCCGCGTCGGGGTTCGGCGGGCCCTTGAAGCCCCAATGGGTGTCGCTGAGCTGGACGAAGAAGAATTCCTCCTGGGGATCGCTCTTGCCGCGCGTCCCGGGAGCACAGGCTCCGGCGAGGCCGGAGGCGAACACGACGCCCCCACCCGCTCCCAGAAGCTGCAGGAACTCGCGCCTCGTTTTCATGGTCATCGCGTCCTCCGCGAAGAAGGTCCGGCGGGCGTGACCCGAACCGGGCCCGCGGCATTCCCCCGGGAATAAACCGCCTCCGCCGGAGTCGATCCCTTCCCCCCCGAAAGCTCCTGGACGCGTGGCCAGCGCAGCCGGAGCCCGAGCGACCGGTCCATGCGGTCTGTTATTCCCCGGCGTTCCACTCGGGAATTTGCCTGCCCCGCCCGCGATCGAATCGGCAGACCGGCTGACCAGCCAAACAAAAGGAGATCGCGATGAAGAGGATCCTGTGGTTCGTGCTCGCCGCCAGTGCCGTCTTTGGACATGCCGCCCGCGCGTCCCCGGAGGAGTCCCTCTCCGGTCGCTGGCAAGGCGTCCTGACCAAGGGAATGATGAACAACGTCGTGCAGCTCGAGATCTCGCGGAAGGGATCGGGCTACCAGGGACTGTACTGGGGATCCGCACCCGTCGGGACGCCGATCGCGATCACGCAGATCGGGAACAACCCCGGGGTCCATTTCCGCGTCGGGACCGTGGGCGAGTTCGAGGGCTCACAGCACGGCGACAAGATCGAGGGAACCTTCACCGATGGCCAGGGCTCGGGATCGTTCACCTTCGAGAAGCGGCCGCAATGGGACGACGTGATGAGCGCGCCCTGAGCGGTTACCGGCCGGCGCGCGCCGTCCGCCACTTCATGATTGCGGCCTCTTTGGGATCCGCAGGATCTCGCGCGCCTGCGCCGGTGTCGCGATCTCCCGGCGCGCCTCCCGTGCCAGCTCGGCGACCTTCGCGACCAGCTCGAAGCTGCCCTTCGCCAGCACGCCCTTGCTCAGGTAGATGTTGTCCTCGAGCCCGCAGCGCGCGTGCCCGCCCATCCGCAGCGCCAGCTCGGCCATCGGGAGCTGGTGCCTGCCGATCCCGGCGACGTTGAAGGTGCAGCCGCGGGGCAGCTTCGAAACCATGAAGACCAGGTTGTCCTCGGTGGCCTGGATGCCGCCGCGGATGCCCATCACGAAGTCGAAATGCGCGGGGAGCTGGATCACGCCCTCCTCCGCCAGCCGCAGGCACGCTTCCACGTGTCCGACGTCGTAGCACTCGAGCTCGTAGGCCACGCCCTTGGCGCGCATCCGGCGGGCGAACTCGCGCACCAGCGGAAAGGGATTGAGGAACACGTCCTCGCCGAAGTTGAGCGAGCCGGCATTCAGCGTGGCCATCTCGGGCGGGGGCACGCACTCCAGCGGCTGGGCGCGCTCGTCGGCGGTCATGCCCACGGCGCCGCCGGTGCTGGTCTGCACGATCACGTCGGTCCGGCGGCGGATCGCGTCGAGCGCCTTCTGGAACAGGGCGCGATCCTGTGTCGGGCTGCCGTCGTCGCGGCGGACGTGGAGATGGACGACGGCCGCGCCCGCCTCCCGGCAGCGCGCCGCCTCTTCCGCGAGCTCCTCCGCCGTGATGGGGAGGTGGGGCGTCATCTCGCGGGTGGTCTCGGCGCCGCAGATGGCGGCGGTGAGGATGGCGGGATTGGCCACGGCCCTTTGTGTAACAGGTTTCAGAGGTTTCTTCTCAGAGGTAGCCGCTACCCGGCTTTCGGCCGGCGCG
>DASQAS010000170.1:0-45286 GCA_035635635.1 Myxococcales bacterium
CCGTAGAAGTCGAACGTGCTGTTGTCGCGATGGACGGAGGCTTTCCCGCCGTGGGTGCGGATGTAGAAGATGCCGTCGCCCTTCACGGTGCGCAACGCCTCGAGCGTCGCCTCCTCGCTCTTCCCGCTGTAACCGTTCGCAACCAGCATCGATTCGATTTCGGGCCGGGGATCCGTGTCGGAGAAGTAGCTTCCAAGGCCGTTGAAGAGGCGGAATCGCTCCGAGGCGGGCACCGTGACCAGCGGAACTCCGCCGAGGTTCCTGGCGCGGAGCGGGGACGCAGCGCTCTGCGGAGCATCGACCGTGGGAGTCGACGGATTCGCATCCGGTGGTGCGATCGGGACCACCAGGGCGATCATCCCGTTCTTCAAGAGCCCCCAAACCGTGCCGTCCTCGGACGATCCGGCGTCTGCGAATTGGGGCATGGCTCTGATGGATTGGACCAGTCGATTGGTGTTTCCCGCAGCGCCGGCGGGCAGCGCCGTCACCAGCGCCTCCAGCGAGTCGAGAGCGGCCTTGCGCTGTTGCGGCGTCAGGGACTCTCCGCCATCGGTTCCGCCCTGTGGAGAGGGAGAGCCGCCCCCGCTGCCACCGCAAGACGCCGACAGGGACAGGACCAAAGCGACTACCGACATCAGGACAGTGCGCATGTGATCTCCGTGAACGGCCCTCCCAGGAGTGCGCCGCGCACGCTCAGGGGTCCCGCCGGTAGCAGATCTCGCCGACTTTGCTCAGGATGCAGAGACGTTCCTTCCAGTTCCGTCCGTCCTCGCTCTCCTCCTCGAGGCGGAAGAGGCCCGCATCGGGGCGGCCCTTTGCCTTGTCCTCGGTGAGCGTGATGGTGTTTCCGCGGACGGACCAGGAACCGTCGCCGGCAAATCCATACGTGGTGGTCTCGATCAGGTCGCGCGAGACGCGGCTGGTATAGCCAATCGCGCTTCCGCTGGCGTACCGGCCGCCTTTAGCGAAGGTGTACCGATCGAGAGCATGACCGCCAAAGGAGGTCCAGCTCCCGAGGAGCCTTGCCGTCATCGAGTCGTCGGCCACCTTCTCGCGGATGTTCTTGAAGCGCAGTGTGTGGAAGAAGTGCGGCCACTGATCGGGGAATGCCTCGCCGAAGCACTGGCTGACGAGCGGGGGCTTGGAGGTCCCGACGATCGCGGCCACGTCGGATCCGAGCCTGGCGACGAAGACGAGGACGCCGGTCGTGGTGTCTCCGACATGCCCGTTTCCGCCGATCTCCTTCTTCAGCACCAGGTATTCCCAGCCGAACGGAGAGGTCCCCCTGGTGATCCTGGGATCCGGAGACGGGTATCGCGTCATCGGATCGCTCTTGAAGAGTCCCTGGAAGGCAGCGATTGCCTCTCGCAGCAGGTCGCCGCCGCCCGGTCGCATGGGAAAGATGCTGAGCTGGCACGTCTCGCCGGTGTTGGGGTACGGCGGGGAGACGTAAACGACTCCGTCCGGATAGCTCGTTCGGGTCCATCCCTTGGGCGCGGTGAAGATGTAGTTGCCGATCGAGTCTCCGGCGGCCGGCGCGCTCAGGGCCTGCGGCGCGACGTCCGGCGTGCTCGCCCGCTGCGCCGGGGGCTCGACGAGGTCGAGCTCCTTGAGGAACGCGACCACGTCGGCGAGAAAGCGATTCCCCTGGACGTTGGCCACGATGCTGACGGTCCTGCCGTGACCGCTGGCGTTGATCAGGATCACCCGGAAAGGGGCTCCGCCCCGGACGTAGTCTGTCACGCCGGTCAGAGCGGTCCAGCCGTCGGGGCTCTGCTCGCTTTGGAATTGGTTGGGCCGTTCGATGCCGAGCGGCACGGCGACGAGCTTTTTCCAGGCCGCCTCGAAGCTCTGCGCGGGAGGTTCGCGAGCAGGCTCGCTCGGGAACAGGAAGATCTGCGCGGAGCCCGGCCGGCCTTCGGGAGTGGGAGCCTGGAACGTCAACAGGCCCGGCGACTGGGTCCGCCGCCATCCAGAGGGCGGAACAAAGCGCGCGATGTCAAAGGCCTCCTTCGTCTGCGCGGCATTCGCGGCAAAGGCGAACATGCAGATCAGGAAGCCCGCGTTCCTCATGACCAGCTCCCGCGCTTGGCCTGGCGCGTTCAACGAACCAGGTCCCCCAAGCTCAGGTCGGACGGATCGCAATGGTCGTGCCGGGGCGAGCGTCGAGCGAGCGGACCCCAAATCGCGCAGCTCGGCTGATGAAGACTGTGCCGCCCCTGCGGCGCTACGGCTGCGCCACACGACCCGGCATGGTGGCGGGTTGCACTCAGTGGCTTCTGCTCGCTGGCCGTTCGTTTGCAGGACATCGTTCAGGTGCCTGGCGGGAGAGCTCGGGGCAAACGTGTCGGAGAAGCTCTCGTTCTCATGGGGGGACAATGCGATTGTGGCCATCGTTTATCGGCCTCGCCGCGATCGCGGCAGGTTGCGGCGGAAGTGCCGGCAGCAGCGGAACGTGCCAGGTCAGCAGCGTCAATGTCAGCGCGAATCCCGGGACGGTGCCGACGGGTCAGGCGTCGACGGTCACCGCCGTAGTCACCTCCACGGGAAGCTGTTCTGGCGGGGTGGCCTGGAGCGCCACGCCGGGCGGCGGGACGTTGACGACCAACGGCGCCACGGCCACGTTCTCCTCGGGGGCCGCCGCGACCTACACGTTGACGGCCCGGAGCAACGACGACACGACCCAGTCGGGCTCGACCACTGTGGCGGTGACGCAGGCGGCGCAGTGCGGTGTCGCGAACGGCACGGTCGTGACGCACTCGAGCAACATCGTCAACAGTGAAACCTGGGCGGGCGCGGGCGTGACGCACATGGTTCCGCAGTCCATCGCGGTCGACGCCCCGGCCACGGTAACGATCGAGCCCTGCGCCATCGTCGCGCTCGGGCAGGGCGCGACGATCACCGTTCGCGGGGACACGACCGGCAATCGGACCGCCACGCTCGCCGCCCTGGGCACCAACGACGACACCGGATTCGTGGCGTTCGTTCGCGCCGACGACAGCAAGCCTTGGGGCATCCTGCGCGGGTTCAACGAGAAGGCGATCATCGATCTGCGACATACCCTGGTGCAGGGAGGAGGCAGCTTCGGCGGGCAGTATCACAATGCCGCCATCGCCATGGCGGGACCTGGCTACTCGAGCGCGCCGGCGGGGACGCTGAAGGTGGATCACGTGCAGGTCGACCAACCGCAGGGAGCTGGCATCTACCTCGACTCCAACGCTGCATTCACGGCCGACTCGAACTCGCTGGCAGTGACCGGCGCCCCGGACTATCCGCTGATGCTGACGATGATGGCGGTCGGCAGCATTCCCACCTTCGTCGGACAGAACAACGCGCACGATGACGCGTTCGTGGTCGGGCCGAACGCCAACGTCTTCGCCAACATGACCATCCACAAACGGCTGCCGATCCGGATCCAGACTGGATCGATGACGATTGCCGGCCCGATCAACGACACCACTCCGGTGGTGCTGACGCTCGACCCAGGGGTGGTGCTGCGCTTCCAGCCGCTGAATGCGCAGCCGGGAGCCCGGGTGATCTTCGGCGGCAACGGCCAGGATCCGAACAACAAGGTGGGGGTATTGGTCGCGCAGGGCACCGCCAGCGAACCCATCTTGTTCACCTCCGGCGCTGCCACGCCGGCGGCCGGAGATTGGGTGGGCCTGTGGTTGGACACTTCCCCTGGCTCGCGGCTGGACCACGTCGTCATCGAGTACGCCGGGGCCGACAACGGGATCAACTCGGTCAACTGCAGGCCTGCCTCGTCCACGGACGACGCAGCGCTGGTCGTCGGCGACTTCAGCACTCAGTACGTGCCGCCGGCGAACCTGATCACGAACAGCATCATCCGGTTCAGCGCGGGGCATGGCATCAACGCCATCTGGCAGGGCTCGGACTTCAACCCGAATCTCACGGCTGGCAACACCTTCACGGCGAATGCCGGTTGCAACCAGACGTGGAACAGCCTCACACAACCCTGCCCCACCGGGGGAGGCTGCCAACCTCAGTAAGTTGATTGACGCGCGGCCAGCAACTTCATCGTGAACTGCCCGATCATCAGCCAGCAGTAGCCCGACGCTTCCCCAGGGGCGGCTTCCTCAGCGCTCCTGCGCGCGAGTGACGCCGACCGGCGACCGACCAGTGCTGGGGGCCCGCAGCGCCGCCGCGACGAACGCGGCGGCGTCTGCCGCGGAGCGCTGGCCGATCTCCTCCATCGGCACGTGCCCGACGCCGTCGTAGACGATCAAGCTCGCCGCGGGGATCGCGCGCACGAACCGCTGCGCGTGCGCAACGGGAATCAGCCGGTCCTCCGCACCCCAGAGGATCAAGGTGGGCGAGCGGACCTTGTCGATGTCGGCGCTGCGATCCAGCGGCCGCTCCGCGACGCGCTTGACAAAGGCGCGCCGGTTTCCTTCCCGCAGGGCGAGCCGTCGGTATCGCTCCACCAGCGCGGGCGTGATGCGGCGGGGATCGCCGTAGGAGTCGCGGAGCGTCTTCGCGGCGATCGGGCCGGGATCGAGCTTCGTCATCAGCCAGGAGAAGCCGGGAATCGATGCCAGGCGGAAGACCAGCGCCGGCCGTTCGATCGGGTAGCCGGCCGGATCGAGCAGCACCAGCGCCTCGACCCGCTCGGGGTACGCCACGGCGTAGCTCCAGGCGATCTGTCCCCCGAGCGAATTGCCGGCGAGCGTGAAGCCGTTCAGGCCGAGCTTGCCGCGGAAGGCTTCGAGGAACGCCACGTAGGCGTCGATCCGGTAGTCGTCGTCCTGGCGGGGGCCGGTGAGGCCGAAGCCCGGCAGGTCCATGCGGATGACACGGAACCGTCCGCGGAGCGCGTCGGCCCAGGCATCCCAGGTGTGCAGCGACGACCCCGTTCCGTGGAGAAGGACGAGCGGCGGACCCGAGCCCTCGTCGCGGTAGTGGACGGCGAAGCCGTCCACGTCGAGGAACCGCGACGCGCCGCCGGCGTAGCTGCGCTTCAGATCGTCCAGCGGGACGTCGCGGGTCACCTGGGACGCGATGGCCAGCGCAATTGACGCCGGCACGGCCCAGAGAACCCACCGCAACCACTTCCGAGGGGCGGGGCCAGTCACAGGGCAAAGGATAGACCATCTGTCCCGCGACCAGCATCCAATCCCGGGCTCACCTCGGCCCGCGCTGGCTGTCGTCTTCGTCGTCCCCTCGATAGAAGTTCGAGGATACGGTGGCACTACTCGCTGGTCGGTTCTGGGACGGCCGCCGGGAGGGGCAGAGCCTCCTCGGCCGGCTTTACTGTCCCCTCGACCGCTGCCTCTACCACCTCCTCGAACGCGGCCTCTACCGCCTCGACTGCTCCCTCCACCGCCTCCACCGCTGGTGGGAGCTCTTCGCTCGGCGGGAGCTCTTCGCTCTCCGGAAGCTCGACGGGCACCGGCGTCGCTGCCTGGTCCGCCCGCCCGCTCGCCTGCATCTCCCTCTCGAACTCCTCCACGTCGAAGTCGGTCAGGAGCGCCACGACGGGCAGCTCGTGGGCGTCGATGCTTGGGTAGCTGGCGCCCAGCAGCTCGGTGACCTCCCAGGGCGCCCGCACCGCATCGGCGACGAGAATCCAGACGCCGCCGCTCTCCGGCAGCCGGACGTTCTTGCCGATCAGCGCCAGGTACCCGAGGGCTCGGTTGAGGAAATAGGCCGTTTTCGAGGCACGCTTTTCCATCCGATGTGCCCAATAGGTACGGGCGCTCTGGCGCGCAAGGTACGTATTTTTCCCTTCCGGGCGCTGGAGCGGCCCAGGAGCCCCGCTCGGCCTCAGCCAGACGGCCCTGCGCGGCGGGGGGGCACACTCCGGCCGCGCTCAGCGATCCTGTCTAACTGGCTGAATGAAGGGGCGGAGTCGACGGAGCCGCCAACCTGACCTACGGGTCAGTCATCGCCGCACGAGGCGGTCCGAACCAGGTGGTTAGTGGGTCCGTGAGCCCCCGCTGGGTCCGGTCCCACCCAGGTCACATCCGTCGGGCCGAGTCAACACGGCAGCGGGAGCAGTGACCGCCCCGAGTGCCGGAAGCTCCCACCTACCGATGTATTGCGCGTCGACCCGCTCAACCCGATCTGCCCAGGGAGCAAGACACCGTCAAGCCGCGGAGTGGTCCGGCATGCCGCTGACGGCGCCTCTCTTATGGTGGGTGTGCGGCCGCAGGGCGCCGGGGACCTGGCGCATGGATAGCCCACCTCCGTCCAGCCATTGGCGAGTGCTCTTCGCCGCGCGATCGATCAGCTTGGCCGAGTGCGAGAAGTCACCCGACGAGACGTTCAGCGGGCAGAGCGGCGGCACGACCACGATCTCCGCCGTGCTGCAGAAGCGGTCGATGTCCACGACGAGCTGCCGCGTAGTCAGGAGATTCACTGCGTGCAGCGCCATCCCCAGCGAGGAGGGGGGCGGTTGCTTGAGCGTGCAAGAGAAGCCGGTTGGGAGCACGACGAGGCGCTCCGCGCCGAGTCCGAGCGCCGCGGACAGCGGCGTGTTGCTTGCCAGCGCGCCGTCCGAGAGCTGGCGGCCTGCGATCTGCACCGGCGGGAAGATGGCGGGAATCGCGGCGCTGGCGAGCACCGATTCGACCGCGGGCCCCGACGAGAGGCAGACCTCCTCGCCCGAGAGCACGTCGGTTGCGACGACGTGGCAGGAGACTTTCGCCTCCTCCAGCCGCGCGAAGGCGAGGTGCCGTTCGAGGAGCGCGCGCAGCCGGTCCGGAGCGAGCAAGTGCGGGCGCCTGCCGATGAAGGCAAGGAAGCCGCCGATGAGACCGAGCGGGAACACGTCACCGCGGCGCAAGTCGCGCCAGATGGCGGCGAGGCTCTCCACGCCCGCGCGGTCCGGCCGACCCGCGAAGTAGGCGCCGTTGATCGCACCCACCGAGGCGCCCACCACCAGGTCGGGAGCGACGCCACGCTCGACGAGCGCTTGCAGCATTCCCACCTCGACGGCACCGAGGCTGCCGCCACCCGCGAGCACGAAGGCAGTGCGTGGTGTTCCCATACGGAGAGCTACACTATCGCGCCGGCCGGCGTTTAGGGGCTGTCAAGCCTCTGCCCGAGCAAGCCCAGCTCCACCCCCAGCGAGTTTCACCAGCGTTGCGCCAACCCATGACTCCCCTGGCTTGACAGCCCCACCGCGAGCGACGGACAAACAGTTTGCGAGGGGGGAGCATGCCAATGTACGCTGCGAGCGACGATCTCAAGGTCGTCGACGGCAAGACCGTCATCTACCTCAACCTTGCGCGGAACGAGAAGGCGCCCCCGGGTGACCGGCCTTCGTCTGAGCGGCCCGAGACGGCGACGCTGCCGGAGCTGCTCCATCCCCACACCGGCCGGATCCTGAAAGTCCCGGCTTCCGCGCTCGGGCACTAGATTGAGCCGGTCCCTCCCTGGCAGCGATCATTCGGGCTTTGCCCTTGGCAGCCCGACCAGCCCTGCCGTGGCGCCCTCTCCACCTACGATCCGGCTGCGCACGAACTGGATGTGCTGGCGCAGCACGTAGACCTGGTCGGCGAACGATCCCGGCAGCTTGACGTTGATGACCCGCTTTTCGATCTCGTCGAGGCGCTTGAGCAGATCCGCCCGCTCCTCCGCGCTCATCTGTCCGAAGGACACGCGCTCCAGCGCCATCAGCTCGCCGTAACGCCGGTAGATGCGCCCGCTGATGCGCCACCGATAGAGCATGGGCACGACCCGGAAACCGGGGATGAGCAGCACCGCGATCGGCAACAGCAGGACCAGGGCGCGATCGACCAGGCTCGCAACCCAGAACGGCAGGTGCTTGTACGCGAAGGTCTTGCCTGATTTGTAGTAACGGATGGCGTCGTCGCTCACGCGGTACTCGTGCTCGAGTGGCGCGGGGAATTCGCCGGCTTTCTGCACGAGCGTGGCGCGCCCGTGCACTTCGCGCGCTGCTTCGATCAAGATGTCGGAAAGGGCCGGGTGCAGATTCGAGCGCGCGATCAGCTCGACCGTGGGCGCGACCAGGGTCAGCGTCTCCGACGGCGTATTCCTCCCGAGATCGATCGAGCCCTCAGGCAGATCGATCTTGGTGAGGTAACGGAACCGACGCACGTAGCCGTCGCCCTGCTCGCAATCGAAAATTCGAACGTCGCTGGAGTGGAGCATCTCGCGCATCGTCTCCCGCGTCGCCGAGTCGCCCATGAGGAAGATCGCGTCGGCATCTCCCTTTAGCAGGGCGTCCTCCGCAGCCCTGCCCTCCAGATCGAGCAACTTCGATCGTCCTCCGGCCTCGATTCCGTTCGCCTTGAGCAGCGTCTCCGCCAAGACCCGGGTTCCGCTCCCCTCGCGACCGATGGCAATCCGCTTCCCCTCGAGCTCGGACAAGAGAAGGATCCGCTTCGGAGCCCGGTAGAACACCCACACCGGCACGTAGAAGACGCTCCCGAGCGAGACCAGCCTGGTCGAGTCGCCCAGAGCGGAGAGCCCGCCCTGGACGAAGCCGATGTCGACCTGCAATTTCGGATCGCTCAAGCGCTTGAGATTCTCCAGCGACCCCTGTGAGGGGAGGACCTTCAGCGTCACGCCCTGGCGCGCGAGGATTTCGCGATAACGGTTGGCCGAGATCTGGAACGAGCTGCCCTCCGTCCCACCGGTCATGACGATGGTGCGGGGCGGCGCCGGACGGACGTAATGGAGCGCGATCCAGAAGGCCAGGATGACGAGCAGGACGAACGGCCCGAAGGTCAGCCCTAGATCGCGCCAGTAGATCCTGGACATCTTCAGACGAGGCATCGCCATGAGCGCCGTCCCGGCCCCGCGATGTAACCCTTCCCGCCGGTCGGGGCCAGCCCCGGCAGCCGCGTCCTACCCTCTGGAGGTTCTTGTTCCAGGCCCTGCACCCCTCGTGAAGCTGCTTCCGGGTCTGCTCGATTTCTTCCAGCGCCCGCTTGTAGTGACCGCCCGCATGACCCAGAGCGGGACTGGCGCACCCGCTTCCCGGTCCAAGCCATCCGGACTCAGGGAAGATCCCATGCAATTTCATGCGCCCGTCAACTGGCGTGCATGGCAGACGCAGGGTAATTTGAGACGAGGATGACCCAACGCCGGGCGCTCGTGATCGACCGCGACTCGGCCTTCGTCGAATTCGTCCGTCGCTCTCTCGGCCCCTACGGTTTCGAGGTCGAAGCGGCCGACGGCGCCGAGGGCCTCGGGAAGCGACTGAAGCCGAAGCCGGCGGTCGCGCTCATCGGCGTCGAGCTGCCCGACCGGGAGGGTTTCGAGCTGTTCAGCCGCACCAAGGCGATCGCCAAGGGATTGCCGATCGTGCTCGTCACCGCCTCGGTTCCCCCGAGCGACATGGCGATGCACCAGAAGCTGTCGATCCACGCTGACGGATACCTCGACAAGCGGGGACTCGCCGAGGCCCAGTTCCTCGGCGCCATCGACCGATTGATCAAGCTGGGGCCGCGAGTCGGCGGCTGGGACGGCCAAGCGAGACCCGCCAAGGCGGCGGCCGCCCCTTCGTCGGCCACCGCGTCAGAAAGCAAGCCGTCCCCCTCCGTTGGGGTCGTCGCCGCCCTGCGCGCCGCCGGGCTGGATGCCGACGACTCCGCCGCCATAGCGGCGCTCCTCGATCAGCCCATCCGGCCGGCCGCCGCAAGCGCACCCGCAGCTCAGAAGCCGGCCGCACCTCCGACGTCTCCGGCGGAGGCAAAGCTGCTGGCCACGATCGCCGGCCTCGAGCGCCAACTTCAGGCCGCGATCGACACTGCCCGCGGCTCGCCGTTCTCGCGCGAGTTCCTAGACCTGCGCGAGAAGGTCGAGTCCCAGGAGCGCGAGATCGTCCGGCTCAAGGAGCAGGCGTCCGCAAAGGTCGCCCGCACCGAAGGCACCGAACGGCGCTTGCGCGAGCTCGCGAGCGTGCTGCTCAAGGCGATGGAGAAGAGCGAGCTCGCGGCACGGACCGCGCAGCAGGCAGAGCAGGCCCGCGACGAAGTCACCAAGGAGGCCGCAGAGACCCGCGACGCGCTTGCCAAGAAGACGCAGGAGCTGACCGCCCAGATCGTCGCCCTGCGCGCGCAGCACCTGACGGCGATCGAGTCCCTGCAAGCGGAAGTCCGGCGCGGTGAGGAGACCCTCGCCCGCGAGGAGAAGAACCGAGCCGAGTGGGCCGCGCATGCCGAGGCATCCCTGGCCGCTGCGGAGGTACGGTACAACTCCGAGCTGACCCGCGTGCGCGAGGGCCACGCGGCCGAGTTGGAGGAGCAGCGCAAGCTTCAAGCCGAGCAGGTAAAACAGCTCGAAGAGTCTGCCAAAAACCTGGCGACGAGCGGGAGCCAGCGGAAGACCGAGCTCGACGAGGCGCGCGCCGCGCTTGCCAAGAAGACGCAGGAGCTGAGCTCCCTGCGCACGCAATACGCGGCGGCGGTCGAGTCCCTGCAAGCCGAGGTGCGGCTCGGCCGGGAGGAGCTCGCGCGCGGGGACAAGGAGCGCGCCGAACAGGCCGCACACTCCCAGTCGTCCTTGGCCGCCGCGGAAGAGCGGCACGTCTCCGAGCTGGCCCGCGAGCGCGAGCGCCATGCGGCCGAGATGGAGGAGCAACGCAAGCTGAACCTGACCGCCACGAGCGATGGCGAGCGAAAGGCCAAGCTCTCCGCGCCGCGTCAGGAGCACGCGACTGCCCTCTCCGCTCTCGAAACCAGGTACCTGCTCGCCTTGAGCGAGGCGGACAAGCTGCACGCGGCGCAACTGTCGGCGCTGAACAATGAGCTGAAGGCCGCGCGAGCGGAGATCGAGGAGCTGCGGCTGGAATCGGGCGCGCGAGAGCAGGTTGCCCGGAAGAGCGAGTCGGCGCCGGATGAGCTGGCCGCTGCGCAGCACCAGATCGAGGAGCTGCGGCGCGAACTGGGCGAGCGCGAGCAGCGGGCCCGGGAGGACGAGGCGACCATGAACTCGCTGCGTGAGCTGATCGCCGATTTTTCAGGCGGCCTGCTGCCCCACCGCGACGAACCGGCCAAGTGACGCAGAAAAAGCGTAGCCGCAGAAGCGTAGCCGGAAAGCGGCCTTCGGCCGCAGCGACTAGTCGCGACCGTCGGCGCTTCCCTCGAGCTTCTTCACGACTGAACTGATCGTGTCGTATTCGGCCTTTGCCGATTGCAGGTAGAACGGGATCGAGCCCCGGTACCTGAGGCAGCAGCGAAGCAGCACCGCGACCTCCTCGGGCGTGAGGAGAATGACACGGTGCCCGGACGCGTCGCCGGTTTCGCCTTCAGCAGCGTCGCCGTCCGAGCCGGATCCCGGTCTGCCCGATCCCATGATCCCCTCCCTGCGCGCTCGTCGCGGGTGAGCGCCCCCGTCGGTGATCCGCGAGGATCACCGACGGGAGCGCTCAGGCCGCGGCTACGGTTTGCGCTGGTCGCCCGCCGCGCCGACGGTCGCTGCCGCGGGGGGAGCGTTGGGCTTGGGAGGCTCGCTCTTCACGACCCCGGCAGCCGCGGAGGCCCTGGCGGCGGCGGCGGTCACCGTCGAGGGCTTGGCGTTCTCGGCGTTCACCACCGCCCGCTTGCGCGGCGGGACCTCGGTGCGGTCGCCCACGGTCACGAGCAGGACCGGCGGAATCACGTCCTCCATGCGCTTGCGGTCGTCGAAGAACGCATTGCGAATGTTCGCGGCGTGGACCGCCACCTCTTCCATCTCCGGGTTGTTTTGTTCCTCGAGCCGCGAGATGCGCTCGAGCACCTCCAGAATGGCGCGGTTGAGCGGGTCGTCCTGCCCCTTCTCCTTGTCCAGGTGCTTGCCCAGGGCATTCACGTTGGCGATGGAGAGCGGGTAGATGCGATACCCGTCCCGGGACGAGCTGTAGACCGACTGGAGCACGCCCAGGATGACCGAGAGGTTCTTGCTGTAGATGCCGCCCTTGTGCCACCGGGTCATCATCGCGAAGATGCGCTCGACGATGAAGCGGTTGGGCTGCACCGGGGAGAGCAGCAGGAACGGGTCCCGGTTGCCGATCAGGGCATCGACCACCCAGTGGTTTTCGATCTCGAGCATTCGCAGGAAGAGCGGATAGTTCTCGGCGGTGAGGCCCACACCGCTGAGAAAGGCGGCGTAGGTAATCGCCGCCTCGACAGCTTCGGTCGTGCGGCAGCCGATCACTCCCTGGAGGAGCCGGTTCTCCGTCTCCGCGATACGCTTGTCAGTCCATACATCATCAATTACGGGCATGTTTCGATCTCCGTATTTCTGTCAATCCGCGAAGACGAAGCGGGGGGGGAACTCGTCCTTGCGGTAGTCGCCGGGGACGAGGAGGACCTGAGGGATGCAGTCTTCCAGAACGCGGGTGTTGTCGAAGAAATTGCTCCGGATGCGCATCGCCTGGCGCGCGACCTGCTCCATGTTCGCGTCCCAGCGCAAGCCCTCCAGCGAGGCGAGCCGATCGAGGATGTCGAGGATGCAGCGGTTGCGCGGCTCGTTCTGGCCTTTCGGCTTCTCGAGGTGCTTGCCGAGGTTGTCCACGTCGGCGATGGTCAGCGGGTAGATCTTGTAGCCGTCGCGCGGCGAGCTGTACGAGTTCTGCAGCACACCGAGGACGACCGCGAGGGTCTTGGGGTAGATGCCCTCCGGACGCCACCGCGTCAGCAGGATGAAGCACTTCGAGATGAGGTACTGGTTTGGCTGGATCGTCGAGAGCAGCAGGAACGGATCGCCACCTCCGATCAAGGCATCGAGCACCCAGTGGTTCTCGACCTCGAGGATCTTGAGGAAGAGGGCGTAGTTCTCGGGGTCGAGGCCGGAGAGGCGCAGGAACCTGGCGTAACTCACCGAGGCTTCAGCCGCTTCCGAGCTACGGGCGGAAAGGACCTGCTGCAAAACGGCGTTTTCGGCTTGAAGGATGGACTCTCGAGTCCAGAGCCTCTCGGCCTCCTCGATCTTTGACATCGTGGGTCTCCTGGAGCGTTGAAAAGGTAACGGCGTGCTCGCTTATACGCCACGAACCCCAGCGCTTGAAATCTTACACCCGAACATGCTCATTACGTGAACTCCAATCGGTCTTTGGTTAATCCAAGTAGATGTAGTTAATTGTGCAATGATCGAGTCCGGGACCTGCGCCGGGCATTTCAGGCGAGACGCCTGCCACCCTGGTCACGCCGCCAAGCCTGGGCACGCATCGCAGTTGCGAGCAGAGGGTGCGCAGATCTCCGCTCGAAGTCGACATTGCCTTCGCCACTCGTACAGACGCATCCACTACCGACCCATCGAGAGGACGCCCTTGCGGTCATCGCACAGGGAGTCGTGCTGAGCCGTCCCAGATCGGTGGAGCCCGCGCAAGACCCGCAGCTCGAACTGCGCCGGCGAAACGGGAAGCGATCTATTTCCAACTCATTGAGATGGAGTATCGACGAAATGCGGCTAATATGATTATGGATGAGTAATAGAGAATGATCACCCGCGCGAGCTGAGCGCGACGGCTTTGGGAAGCTCGGCGGCCAGGTGGTTGAGGAAGGCGCGGACCGATGGAAGAACGCCGTGACGGCTCGGCATCAGCGCCGTCAACGTCGAGTCCTCGGCTCTCCAGTCGGGCAGCACGCGCCGGAGCGATCCCGACCGGAGGTCTTCGCGACAGACATAGCCAGGCAGCGCGACGATCCCAAGGCCCGCGACGGCGGCCCGCTTCAACGTCTTCATATCGTCGCTGATGAATCGGGGTGTGAGCTGCACCGCGACCTCTTTCGAGCGCGCGCCTGATCGACGAAGTCGCCAGATTGGATCGACTCCACTGCGCATCATGAACAGCGAAGGGTGCTGCGAAAGGTCGCGCGGCGTTTCCGGCATTCGGTGGGCATCGACATAGGCGGAACCTGCGAACAGGAACCAAGGCGCGGGTGCCAGCGTCTGCTGCACGAGCGTCGAGTCCGGCAAAGGACCGGAGTGCGCCCGGATGGCGACGTCGTAGCGCTCGCCGACGAGGTCGATGAGCTGGTTCGTCGCATGGGCGACCACGGTGACCTTTGGATGTTTGACGAGGAAGCTCGACACGACTTCGCTGACCGCGAACTGCATGGTCGCGATGCTCGCCGTGCAACGTACCGTTCCACTGGGTTCGTTGAGGCGATTGCGCATCGCCCATTCGGCCCGTTTGGCTTCTCGCAACGTGGCCGCCGCGTGGCGATAGAACTCGCTGCCTGCATCCGTCATCCCGAATCGGCGTGACGTGCGATTCAGCAGCCTGACCCCGAGGCTCCTTTCCAGCTCCTGCAGGCGATGGCTCAACGTCGACTTGGAAATGCGCAGCTCGCGCCCCGCCGCGGTGAAACCGCCGCGATCCACCACCTGCACGAAGTAGAAGAAGTCATTCAGATCCAGCATGCGGCACTCCGTCGTCCAATACGCGGGACGCTGGGTTCGATTCTTCGAGACTTCTCATACGCGAGTCCATGACCGTAGGGTGTGGCCGTAGCGTTCACGAGAGGAGCAGAACATGTTCGATCGGAATCACCCCTACGAGCCTCTGACGTCCGACAACGCTGCGCTCGTGCTCATCGACCACCAGATCGGTCTCATGACGGGCGTTCGCGACATGCCTCCGCGCGACCTGAAGCACAATGTCGTCGGTCTCGCCAATGCGGCCAAGGCGCTGAAGCTGCCGATCGTCGTCACCACCACGGCGCGCGACAGTATGTGGGGGCCTACGTTTCCTGAGCTGGTCGAGGCGCTGCCCGGACTGCAGATCATCGACCGGGGCTCGGTCAACGCGTTCGACGACGCGCGAACCGCTCACGCCATCGAGGCGACCGGCCGCAAGAAGCTGATCCTCGCCGGCCTCTCTCTCGAGGTGTGCGCCGCCTTCCCGGCCATCACGGCGATCAGCAAGGGGCTGGACGCTTATGTCGCCGTCGACGCCTGCGGGACGTTCAACGACACCAAGCGGCAGCTCGGGATCGCGCGATTGATGCAGGCGGGCGTGATCGTCTCGGACTACTCGACGTTGATGATGGAGATCATGAAAGACAACAACCGTCCCGAGGCCGGCGCCGTCTATGGTGCTCTCGACATGGACTGGGCCAAGCTCGTCGGGCAGCTCGCGCACGCCTACGGCAAGTAAGAATGCATCCGCTCCGTGGCCAGGCGGCTAGGGAACGCTGGGTGGTTCCTCAGCGAGACGTCGCAGCGGTCCTGGGGGACAGATCGCGGCCGTGGCGCTCGACCGGGTAAGGGACGACCTCCCCCATCAACCCGGCCCAGAGGGCGCGGTTGAATCGCTCGGTATCCAGCGCGTCCTCGCGACCAGACAGGTCACGATCGAAAAGAAAGTGCTCGCCGCGGATGTCCCCCGGAAGCCGCAGGGCGGCCCCGAGGGGCGAGGACGAATCACGGCGCAGGTGGGGATTGAAGGATTGTCAGCGTACCTTGCCGTCGGGAGAGCGCGGCGAACCTCGTGAAAACAACCGGTGCGCTCTCGTTCCGCCGCCGCACCTACACAGGGATGAAGCGCAGTTCCAGTGCTCGGACTTCATCGCACCGTCCGCTGCACGATAGCGTCGGTGCGTGCCCTCAATCACGACGCTGATGCTCGCCCTCGCCGGGGTCCTGATCGGCTTGCAGGCTCTCCGCTTCATCCTGATCATGCACAACGCCTTGCGCACGCGGGTGCGGAAGCCCGGAATGCGCCTGGTTCCCGCCGAGAGCGTCCCTCTTCATGTCCGCGACGGGCTGCAGCCTCCGATCGCTGAGCTCATTGCACTCGGATTCGAGCCGGCCGGCTGGGTCTGCGCTGACCGAGCGACCTGCTTGGGCGGCGATCCGCTCCATCTCGCCTGGCTTTTCCATCCCGCAGAACGCGCCTGCGCTTCCGTCGCGTTCGCCGACATTCCCGATTCGCTGAATCTGTACTCGGTCACCCTGCGGACGTTCGCTGACGGAACGCGTTCCGTCGTCACATTGAACGGGATTTCCCACGCGAACCTCGGCGCCATTCCCGAGGCCGTTCTCGCCGACCCTTACGCGGCCACCCTGGAAGGACAATGGCAGGAACACCGGCAGGCGGTTGTTCGCAGCGGCCTGCTGCCTGCGACCCTCACCGCGGAGGCGGCAGTCGAACGGGCCGCGGCGCAGGAGAGCGGCCAGATCGATGCGCTGGTTGCCAAGGGGCGCTTGGTCCCGGTGAGCGATGGGACCTTCGAGTTCGGCTGGACCGCAGCGGCGGCCCTGGCCGCGCGGAGCGTTGCCGCGACCCGCCGCGTGCAGGACCTGCGCTCCCGGCGTGCCCGTGCGCTGAAGAAAGCAGCAAAGCCGATGGCCTTGCCGCCAGTCGAGGAGGATGTCGCTACCTACAAGCGGATCGACGAGCTGATCCGAGCGCCGGCCCGGCGAAGCTTCTTCCTCTGGATTTTCGCGGTCAGCCTGGTCCTGTTCGCCGCGTCGATCGCCACTTCGCGAGAGACGGCGTTCAACGGAGCCATCGTCGCGGGCGTGATCCTCTTCCATGAGCTCGGCCACTACCTGGCGATGAGGGCCTTCGGCTATCAGGACACGACGATCTTCTTCATCCCGTTCCTCGGCGGTGCGGCGGCAGGCCGGAAGGCCGACGCGACCCTGGGCCAGCAAATCATGGTCTTGCTCGCGGGACCGCTGCCGGGCCTGATCGCGGCGGGCGTCGCGGCGCTGCTGGGAGCCGGAAAGGTCCCGCATTTGAACGTGGCGCTCTGGGCGCTGATCAGCATCAATCTCTTCAATCTGCTGCCCATCCTTCCCCTGGATGGCGGCCGCATCGTGCACGCGCTCCTCTTCGCGCGGAACGCCTGGCTCGACGTCGCGCTGCGGACCATCGGAGTGGCGCTGTTCGCTCTATTGGCAATCAGCTCCTCCAATCCCGTGCTCCTGGGCCTCACGTTCGTGATTGCGCTCGGAATCCCTCATGGCTTCCGGCTCGCGGCGCTGCGGCATGGCTTCAATCAGGCATTGATCAAGACTCCGGCCGAATCCCGCGTCTCCCTCTTCTTCCACATGCTTCACGAAAAGGGCCGCGGCGCTCTTCCATGCGCCACCAAGATGCAGCTCGCCCGCGGTGTGTTGCTGGAATCGTCGAGCGTTGCGACCCCACGGTTTGCGTCGATCTGTTTCTGGTTCATCGGGTATCTCGGCAGCCTGCTGGCGGGCGGCCTCGCCGCCGTCGCGGTGGTCACGGTTGGCGGTCGCGCAGGACCTCCGCGGGCGACGACGCCCCACTGGATGCCGCTCGCGCCGCTTGCGTGTCCGGCCAGTTCGCTGCCGTCGCGTAGCGCGCAGGCTTCTCTACGGACAACGCAGGTGACCTCCATCGCCGTGTTCGACGAGGCGGCGGCAGCGGTCGAGGCCAAGCAGGCGATCCAGCGAGCCATACAGCCTGCCCATGCAGCGTCCCTCGGAATCGTCCTTTTCCTGGGGAGTCCGCTCGAACGGTCCGATCAGACGTATGAGCGCTCCAGCGCGGAGCGATCCGCGCGCATGGCTCAGATGGATCGGATGGTGTTGGAGCGAGGCGGAGCCGTCACGCAACTGGGGGGAGGCTCGGGTGCGATGCTTGCGATTCAGTGCACCGCGCGCAGCGTGGCGGAAGCCCGTGGCGTCGAAGACGATCTCTCCGACTATTTCGCGGCCGGCTTGACCCTGGACATCCGGCCACCGTGGATTGGAGAGATGACGGCCACCGAGCGCCAGGCGCGGCATACCTACCGGATCGCCTCGAGCGCGAGCCAAGCCTCGATCAAGAAGTCGCTGCGCTGGTCGGGGGTCAAAACCTTGTGGGCGAACCTGCGCGGCCGATTGGGAGCTGGACAATCGTCGCCGGTCGCGCTGAGAAAGGAATGGGAGGAGCGGGCGCGAGCCACCATCGACGAACGTCGAGCCCTCGAGCCCCTCGACGATGAAGTCGCAAGACTCTCCATCGCCTCTTTCTCCTTCGAGAGGTCCAGGTCCGAGGATGGTCGCCGCGCCCGGCGCGAGCTGCGAGACCGCCTGGGGGGCGCCGATGAAACCGAGATTCGCTTGATGGGACGCACGACCCGGACCGACGCGAGCGTCACCACCGAGTTCCCATGGCTCTCGACCACGGCGGTGCAATCGGACCTGCCGGCGTTGCTGCATTGGCTCTGCTCCCGAAGTTGCGAGAGCCCGGTGCTGATGATCACTGCGGCCGAGGCCACCACACCGGATGCTCGCGCCCAGGCGTATGCAGCTCCACGCTGACCTCCGCTGGTGAGCGACCTCAGCCCTCGACCATCGCCAGCAGCCCGGTCTGATGCGTTGACACCGGGCTGCAGCCGGCCCGCCGCGCACATGCATCACATCGAGTATCGGGCGCATGGCGGCAACAACGACGAGTCGAACCTGCTCTGATGAGGGCATGATCGAGCGCTCTCGTCGCGCCAAGCGGGGCCTGCATGGTGGGCGGGGCGCCCCGCGACGCTGGGATGGGTCTCTGCTAGGCTCACACTCGCCTTCTTTCGCCGTGCTTCGTCGAGGGCGATCCATGACGAGCCTCAATGATGAATCGGTCGGCGATCGGCGTTTCCGACTCATGGTGGAGGCTGCGCCGAGCGCCATGGTGATGATCGATCGGCACGGCAAGATCGTCATGGTCAATGCTCAGGCCGAGAGGGCCTTTGGTTACGCGCGGGGAGAGTTGGTGGGGCAGCCGGTGGAGATCCTCGTGCCCGAGCGGTTCCGCGGTCATCACCCGGAGTTGCGGGACACATTCTATGCCGATTCGCGACCTCGCCCGATTGGGGCCGGACGCGACCTCTACGCCCTGAGGAAGGATGGTGGGGAGTTTCCCGTGGAGATCGGCTTGAACCCGATCGAAACCGATGAGGGAGCGATGATCCTCTCGGTGATCGTCGATATCACCGCGCGCAAAGCAGCCGAGCTGGCGCTGCGGGAGAGCGAGCAGCGCTACAGCGTGCTGGTCGACGGCGTCACCGACTACGCGATCTACATGGTCGATCCGAATGGCATCGTTACCAACTGGAACCGGGGTGCCCAACGCATCAAGGGCTACCGCACCGAGGAGATCGTCGGTCGGCATTTCTCGTGCTTCTATACCGAGGAGGACCGTGCTGCGAACGTGCCGCAGCGATCGCTCGAAATCGCCGTCCGCGAAGGCCGGTATGAGGCCGAAGCCTGGCGCTTGCGAAAGGACGGCAGCCGCTTCCTGGCCAACGTGGTCATCGACGCCCTCAAGGATGACAGCGGCAAGTTGATCGGCTTCGCCAAGATCACCCGCGACGTCACCGAGCGCGTCCGGGCAGCACGGGAATTGGAAGAGGCGCGCATCGGGCTGGTGCAGTCGCGCGCCGAAGAGGCGCTGCATCGCGTGCAGGCCGAGCTCGCCCACGTCGCGCGCGTGGCAAGCCTGGGCGAGCTGGCCGCTTCGATTGCCCATGAAGTGAACCAGCCGATCGCGGCGACGGTGATCAACGCCCAGGCGGCTCTGCGCTGGCTGGCAGCGCAGCCGCCGGCAATCGAGAGGGTCCGGCAGTCGCTCGCGAGCATCGTCGCGGATGGCAACCGGGCGGGCGAGGTGATCGGCCGCATCCGCCGTCTGATCAAGAAGGCGCCACGCCGCCGGGAGCGGTTGGACATCAATGACGCGATCGGTGAGGTCATCAAGCTCACGCGTGCCGAAGCGCTGAAGAACAAGGTTTCGATGGAGACGGAGCTCGCCGAGGGCCTGCCGCTCGTCAAAGGGGACAGGGTAGAGCTGCAACAGGTCGTCCTGAATCTGGTCGTCAACGCCATCGAGGCGACGGGCACGGTTGCCGAGGGGGCGCGGGAACTGCTGATCACGACCGCGCGAGCCGATCTTCAAGTGCTGGTCACGGTGCGGGATTCAGGGCCGGGGCTGCCCGCGGCGGATCTCGAGCACATCTTCGAACCCTTCCACACGAGCAAGCGGAACGGCCTGGGAGTGGGGCTGTCCATCTCCCGATCGATCATCGAAGGGCACGGCGGACGATTGTGGGCGAGCGCGAATGTGCCGCGTGGGGCCATCTTTCAATTCACCGTGCCCGCCGAGGCTGAGCGGCCCTGATCGGGCGCAACGCGTCCCTGGGTGTGATACGCCACGAAAGAACCGGCCGACCCGGCCGGAATGCGGAGTCGTCTTCGATGGACCAGGCCGCGGAACCGACGAAAACCGCGCGCGCGCGTGTCGCTTGGCTCCCCCCATACACCTTCGCCGGGTTCGCGGTCGCGGTCCTGGCCGTGCTGCTGACCTCGTTCTTCTCCTTGCGCGCGGTGGAGGCCCGCAACGCCGCGGCGGATTCCGTGCAGCGGACGGCGGAGGCGTTGGATCGTCTCGACCTCTTCCTCTCCTTCGTCAAGGACGCGGAGACCGGGCAGCGCGGCTACTTGCTGATGGGCGAGAACCGCTATCTCGACATCTACAGAAACGCGCAGGTGGCCTTGCCAAGCCAGCTGGCGACCCTGCGCACTCTCACCGCCGACAGCCTGACGCAGCAGCAGCGCATCACGGAGGTGGAGGGCCTCCTGACGGTCAAGATGGATGAGTTGGCGCGAACCATCGCGCTGCGCAAGGCCGGTGACCTCGAGGGCGCGCTGGCGATCGTGCGCACCGAACAGGGAAAGCTGGCGATGGACCGCATCCGCGCCGTTGTCGCCGACATGGACCTCGACGAGCGGCGGGGGTTGATCAACCGGCAGAGCGCCTCGCGCAGCGCCACCAGCTACTCGACGGCGGTCACGGCGGGCGGGGCGGCGCTGCTGTTGTTCCTCACCCTCGCGGCGGCCTTCGTCACCTCCCGGGAATACCGCGCGCGGGAGGCGGAGGCCTGGGTGCGCGCCGGCCAGACGGGGCTCGCCGCGAGACTGCAGGGAGAGCAACCCTTGGACAAGCTGGGGGAAAACGCCCTCTCGTTCCTCGCCGATTACCTTGGGGCGCAAGTCGGCGCGATCCACATCCAGGAGGGCACGGGGTTCGCCCGCCTCGCCGGCTATGCGCTGCCGCCCGGCAGCGCCAACGAGATGCTGCGGCTCGGAGACGGTCTCGCCGGGCAGGCCGCGAAGGAGCAGCGCGTCTTTCACGTGCGGGACGTCCCCGATGGATACCTGCCGGTCGGCTCCAGCCTCGGCCGGGGCAGGGCTCGCGAGCTGCTGGTGGCTCCGGCCGTGGCGAGCGGCGCCGTGCAGGCGGTGCTGGAGCTGGGATTCTTGCAGGCCGTGCGCCCGGAGGACGTGGAACTGCTGAAGGCCGTCTCCGAGCCCCTCGCCGTGGCCGTGCGAACGGCCATCGACCGGACTCGCCTCGACGAGCTCTTGCGGGAGACGCAGCGGCAGGCGGAGGAGCTCCAGACGCAGCAGGACGAGCTGCGCGCCTCGAACGAGGAGCTGGAGGCCCAGGGCCGCGAGCTCGAGCGCGCGAACCGGTACAAGAGCGAGTTCCTGGCGAACATGAGCCACGAGCTGCGCACGCCGCTCAACTCGTCGCTGATCCTCGCCAAGCTGCTGGCCGACAACAAGGAAGGGAACCTCACGGCGGACCAGGTTGGATACGCACAGATGATCTCGGCCGCAGGGAACGACCTCCTGGAGCTGATCAACGACATCCTCGACCTGGCTCGGGTCGAAGCGGGCCGGGTGGAGATCCGGCCGGAGCCGGTGCCGATCGCGCGCGTGGTGGACGGGGTGATCGCGGCGCTCCAGCCGCTCGCGCAGCAGAAGGGGGTCGGGTTCGGCTCGGTCATCGATCCCTCGGCGCCGGAGCAGATCGAGACCGACCCCCAGCGACTCGGGCAGATCCTCAAGAACCTGCTCTCCAATGCGCTCAAGTTCACCGAACAAGGCGAGGTCTCGCTGCGCGTTTCGGGCACCGCCGGCGGCCCGGTGGCGTTCGCCGTGCGCGACACGGGAATCGGAATCCCGCTCGAGCAGCAGGCGGCCATCTTCGAGGCCTTCCGCCAGGCCGACGGCAGCACCCAGCGACGGTTCGGCGGAACGGGCCTGGGCCTGTCGATCTCGCGCGACCTGGCCCGCCTGCTGGGCGGGTCCATCGCGGTCGAGAGCGCGCCAGGGCAGGGCAGCACATTCACGCTCCAGCTGCCTCTCTCGAGCCCACGCGCGGCGGCCCCTCAGGCGCGCGCTCCGGGCACGGAACCGCTGGTGCGTCCGTTGCGCGGATCCCCCGTGGCGCTGCCGGTCCGGCCGCCGGTGCCAGATGACCGCAGCGCCGTGTCAAAAGGAGGGCGGCTGATCCTGGTGATCGAGGACGACCCGCATTTCGCCGGGATCCTTCGGGACCTCGCCCACGAGATGGGCTTCCAGTGCGTGATCGCGCAGACGGCGGGGGAGGGGATCGAGGCGGCAGGCACGTACGCACCCAGCGGCATCCTGCTCGACCTCAACCTTCCCGATCACTCAGGTCTGGGCGTTCTCGATCAGCTCAAGCGCAATCCGGCCACGCGGCACATCCCCGTGCACGTCGTGTCGGTGTCGGACCGCACGCAGGAGGCGCTCGGCCTGGGCGCGGTGGGCTACCTCGTCAAGCCGGTGAACCGCGAGCAGATGGTGGAGGCGTTCCGGAAGCTGGAGGCCAGGCTCGCCCAGGAGATGCGGCTCGTGCTGGTGGTCGAGGACGACGCCGGCCAGCGCAAGGCCATCGCCGACTTGCTGGGCGAGGAACGGGTGGAGATCGTGGCCGTCGCCACCGCGGCGGAGGCGCTCGATCGGCTGAAGGCGCTGACGTTCGACTGCATGGTGGTGGACCTGAACCTCCCCGATCTGAGCGGGTACCAGCTCCTCGAGCAGATGGCGGCGCAGGAGGCGGTTTCGTTCCCGCCGGTGATCGTCTACACCGGCCGATCGCTAGACCGGGACGAGGAGCAGCGCCTGCGGCGGTTCTCCAGGTCCATCATCCTCAAGGACGCGCGCTCGCCGGAGCGGCTGCTGGACGAAGTGACGCTCTTCCTCCATCAGGTCGAGTCCAGGCTCCCGCCCGCGCGGCAGCGGATGTTGAAGGACGCGCGCAGCCGCGAGGCGGCGTTGACGGGCCGCCGCGTGCTGGTCGTAGAGGACGACGTGCGCAACGTCTTCGCGCTCTCCAGCGTGCTGGAGCCAACCGGAATGAAGGTCCAGATCGCGCGCAACGGCAAGGAGGCGCTGGAGGCCCTCTCACGCAGCCAGGAAGATCCGGCCGCCGGCGTCGATCTGGTGCTGATGGACATCATGATGCCGGAGATGGACGGCCTGACCGCGATGCGCGAGATCCGGCGCAATCCGCAATGGCAGAAGCTGCCCATCATCGCGTTGACCGCCAAGGCCATGCAGGATGACTACGAACAATGCCTGGCGGCCGGCGCCAATGACTACATCGCCAAGCCGCTGAACGTGCAGAGACTGCTCTCGCTCGTCCGCGTCTGGATGCCGAGGTAGGCGTGAGCGCCAAGAGCTTGGACATCGAGACCAGGCTCTTCGTCGATGCCCTCTATCAGAAGTACCACTACGACTTCCGCGCCTACGCGGCCGATTCGCTGAAGCGTCGGCTCGGCCTCGCGCTGAGCCGCTTCGGGTGCGAAACGCTCTCGCAACTTCAAGATCGCATCCTGCGCGATCCGGGAGCCTTTCCCGCGCTGCTCGAGTACCTGACCGTCCAGGTCAGCGACCTGTTCCGCGAGCCGGCCTCCTTCGGCGCGATCCGCGAGCGGGTAGTCCCCATCTTGCGGACGTACCCGTCGGTGAAGATCTGGGTGGCCGGCTGCAGTACCGGCGAGGAGGCTTACTCGCTCGCCATCCTCCTGCGCGAGGAGGGGCTCCTGGCGCGCAGCCTGATCTACGCCACCGACATCAACGCCGGCGCCCTGAAGAGGGCGGAGGCCGGGTTCTACGACATCGAGAGGGTGGCCGCCTTCAGCGAAAACCACCGGCGGTCGGGAGCAAAGTCCTCGCTGTCGGAGCACTACGCGGCCGCCGATGGCCGCGCCGTCTTCGACAAGGCATTGAGACAGTCCATCGTGTTCTCGGACCACAGCCTGGCGACCGACAGCGTCTTCGCGGAGGTCCAACTGGTCGCCTGCCGCAACGTCCTCATATACTTCAACCGGGAGTTGCAGGACCGGGCGGTGGGGCTCTTCCGCGAATCGCTCTGCCACGGGGGGTTCCTCTGGCTCGGCCTGGGCGATTCGCTGCGCTTCTCGGCGTGGGCGGACGGGTTCAGGGAGCTCGCCCCCGCCGGCCGCATCTTCCAGAAGGTGGGCTCATGATGGAAGACCGGGTCAAGTGCCTGCTGGTCGACGACGTGGAGGAGAACCTCCTCGCGCTCGCCGCCCTGCTTCGGCGGGAGGACGTGGAGCTCCTGCAGGCGCGCTCCGGCGCGGAGGCGCTCGAACTGCTCCTGGTCCATGACGTCGCTCTCGCCCTGATCGACGTGCAGATGCCGGTGATGGACGGCTTCGAGCTGGCGGAGCTGATGCGCGGCGCCGGGCGCACGCGGCACGTCCCCATCGTCTTCATCACCGCCGGAGTGCGCGACCGGCACCGGCAGTTCAAGGGATACGAGCTGGGCGCCATCGACTTCCTCTACAAGCCCGTCGAGCCGCATGTCCTGAAGAACAAGGCGGAGGTGTTCTTCCAGCTCCAGCGCCAGAAGCAGCAGCTGGCGCACGAGCTGCAGCGGCGCACCGAGATGCTGCGCATCAACGAGACGTTCTCCGCCGTCCTCGGGCACGACCTGCGCAACCCGCTGAGCGCGATCCTCACCTTCGCGGCGACCCTGCGCACCGCCCAGGACGACCATACGCGCAGTACGATCCGGGGCATCGAGGAGGCCGGCTGGCGCATGAAGCGGATGATCGACGAGCTCCTCGACCTTTCTCGGGCCCGGCTGGCGGGCGGCATTGCGGTTCGGCCGCAGCGGACCGAGCTGGGGCGGATCGTGTCGGGCGTCGTGGACGAATGCCGGGCGGCCTTCCCGGAGCGAAGCGTGGACGTGACGGCAGAAGGGGACCTGCACGGCGTCTGGGATCCCGATCGCCTCTCGCAGCTGGTGTCGAACCTGATCGGGAACGCCCTCGAGCACGGCGCCGGCGGGAAGCCCGTACGTGTCAGCCTGGACGGCACCCGCGGCGAGATGGTGAGCCTGGTGGTGACCAACCAGGGGTCCATCCCGCCGGGGATGGCCGACTGCCTGTTCGATCCCTTCCGGACCTCGCAGCAGAGGAAGGGACGCAAGGGTGGGCTGGGACTCGGCCTGTACATCGTCCAGCAGATCGTCGTCGCGCACCGCGGCAGGGTGGCTGTTGAATCGGGGCAGGACTCCACCTCGTTCCGGGCGGAGCTTCCGCGTGACGCGGGGGAGACGGTGACGCACCCGACGATCACGATCAGTACGTCTTGCGGCAGTGGCCCTCGAAGCAGATGAACCTCCCGCCTTCGCATTCGTAGTCCGCGTTGCATTGCTTCATCACGTCCGAGCTCTTCGAGAATGCCTGGACGGTCTGGTTCAGCGCCGCGCTCTGCGGCTGCCGGCATTCGAACTCCAGCTCCGTCTTGTACGGCCCGGACGCCGCCGCGCCCTTCGTGTCCAGGTAATAGGTTGAGGTCTGGTCGGGCTGCGGCACGTTGTGGATCGCCGTGATCTCGAACGGCCCCGAGCACCGCTGCTTCATCCCATCCAACGCCTGCCGGGTCGAGATTCGCAGCGACTCCGGCGACCCTCCCACAAGCCCGAACGCCCCTCCGGTCGCAGTGGTCTTCGTCAGGGTGGTGGTCGGCGCCACACAGGCGACGCACGACAGGACGACGACGACAAGTGGTTGTTTCATGATTCCGACCTCGCCCGCCATTTCAGTGGACAGCTACCGAATTCGTCCGGGTGACTCGTCCCCGCATCGGGAACGCTCCGGATGACACGCCTTGCGCCATCGATCTATTGCCCCAAGGTCCCCTGTGGCCGCCCTCTCCCTCGCCTCCGGTTGATCCCGCCCGCCACCAGGAGCAAGCTTCCCCTCCATGCTCCCCGGCCGAGCCACCCCTGAAGGCACCGCCAGATTCCGCGACGCGGCCGCCGCCGCGCCTGGGCATTTCCGCCAGCCACCGGGCAGCGATCTGTGGCTCTCCTCGCTGGGCATCGGGACGTATCTGGGGCGCGACGACGCGGCCACCGACGCGCTCTATGCCTCCTCAGTCCGTCGCGCGCTCCAACTCGGCATCAACGTGGTCGACTCCGCCATCAACTACCGCAACCAGCGCAGCGAGCGCGCCGTGGGAGCCGCCGTCCGCGAGAGCGGACAGCCGCGGGACGGGATCGTGCTCTGCACCAAGGGCGGATACCTCGCCTTCGACGGCGCCCGCCCGCACGATGCGCGCCGGTACGTGGAGGACAACTTCCTCCGGCCCGGCATCCTCGAGGCCGACGACATCGTCGCGGGCTGTCACTCGATGGCGCCGCGCTACCTCTCCGATCAGATCGACCGCAGCCGGCGCAACCTCGGGGTCGAGTGCATCGACGTCTACTACGTCCACAATCCCGAGACGCAGCTCGGCGAGGTGCCGCGGCCCGAGTTCCTCCGCCGGCTCCGGCTCGCCTTCGAGGCCCTCGAGCGCGCCTGCGACGAGGGACGCATCGGCTGCTACGGCACCGCGACCTGGAACGGCTATCGCCTGGAGACCGACGACGAGGAGTACCTCTCGCTCCCGGAAGTGCTGGGGGCGGCGCGCGAGGTCGGCGGCGAGAAGCACCGCTGCCGCGCCCTCCAGCTTCCCTTCAACCTGGAGATGGACGAGGCGGCCACCTTCAAGAACCAGGGCGATCGGACGCTGCTCGGGGCGGCGCTCGCGGCCGACCTGACCGTCTTCGCGTCCGCGAGCGTGCTGCAGGGCCGCCTCGCGCTTCAGCTCTCCGATGCGCTGCGGGCCGCCTTGCACGGCCTGCGCACGGACGCGCAGCGCGCCCTGCAGTTCACCCGGAGCACGCCCGGGATCGCCTGCGCGCTGGTCGGCATGAAGACGCCCGCGCATGTGGACGAGAACGCAGCGCTGGCAAAGGTCTCGCCTCTATCCATGCAGGGGTCCTGAACGATGCTCGGAAACCGCACCTCCGAAGAGTCGCTTCCTCTTCGTCGGCCTGCGCTGGTGGTTCGCGAAGGTTCGAGGCAGGGCGTAGCGCGGCTAGAGCTCATGAGCCGCCGTCACACCCTCCTTTGCGGAATGCAGGAAGAAAGGGGCTCATGCAGCCGGTGCTCAGTTCACCAGCGCGGGCGAGTCGCTCCGGCGCAGCTTGGCTGCCGTCCGCACCGAGTGCAGCGGCTTCTCCTGCGTGGCGACTGCCTTCTGAGGCTGAGTCGTTGCCGCGAAGGAGGCGAAGTCCGCGATGGCCATCGCCGCCATTGAAACCCAGAGAATCGCGAGAGCGATCGGGAACCAGTTCTTCCGCAGACCCATGGCCGTCTCCTCCTGCGTGCCCTTCCCCAGTCCTTACGGAACAGGAGTGACCGCATTTCAAGACTGGTTTCAGGCCGATGCGGCGACGGTTTCGCGGAGCAGCGAGATCACCTGCGGCAACATGCGCTGCGCCCACACATCGTATCCCAGCGCGCTGGGGTGGAAGCCGTCCGGCGAGAACAGCTCGCGGCGTCCCGAGAGGTTCTCGCGGCTCCAGGCGAACAGATCGATCAGCGTGAACCGGTGCCGCGCCGCGCTCGCCGTGATGTGCTCGTTGAACAGCTCGATGCGCCGCTCGTAGACGGAACGCGGCACCACCCGGACGGCGGCAGGCGCGAGCGCCAGGTCCGGAATGTTGGCGACCGCAATCGGGGTGGAGAGCTTGCGCAGGGCGACCACGATCTCCTCGAAGCTCACGGCGAACGCGTCGTCCGGGATCTGGAGGCCCAGGTCGTTGATGCCGATGCCCAACGTGATCAGCCGGGGCCGCGTGACCAGCGCGCGGGGGACCTGGAATTCCAGCACATCCGAGGTGGTCGCCCCGCAGCACCCGACGGCCGATCCGGATAGGTGCGCCAGGCCCCTACACGGGCAGCAAAACAGGCGAATTTTACCTCCGATGCTAGGCTGACGAGCGACGATGCTTGCCGGCAAGGATCTGCTGAACCAGTTCAAGGCCGCGTCGTGGCAGGCCCCCGACGAGATCGACGCGTTCGTCGCGTCGGCCGAAACACCTCAGACCAACGACCTACTCAAGATCTTCGAGATCGTCTCGGCCAAGACGGCAGATGCCGCCGTCCACCGCGGCCGCCTGATCGTCTTCTCGCGCCTGATCGACAAGAACCCCGACAAGGCCCTCTTCACGCCGTTCGTGAAGGCCCTGAAGAACGCCGAGCCCGCGCTGCGTAACACGATCGCCACGCTCCTGCCCAAGGTGAACAGCGCCACCGAGCACGGCGGTCTGGTCGAGTGCCTGCGCTCCCCCGACCAGGCGCTGCGCGCGACCATCGCGCGCATCATGCAGCAGCTCGGCGGCAGCCGCACCCTCTACGATCTGCTCACGCGGGCCCTGGGCGAGGCGGGATTCGCGGGCCGCATCGAGGCGATGGACGTCCTGGTGGGATTCGCCAAGCACCAGGCCGTTCCCGGGCTGCAGGCGGTCCTCCAGATCGGTTCGGTGCAGGAGAAGCTCCACGCCATCAAGCACCTGGGCAACGCCGCCGCGATGGCGAAGGATCCGGCTTCGGCGCTCAAGGCGATCGCTCCGCTGCTCGACGCGCAGAAGGAGCAGGAGCCGGTGGTGATCCAGGCCATCCTGGCCTTCTCCGCCATCTCCACCGAGGACGACTGGTTCGAGTACGTCGGCATCTTCCTGGAGTCCGACGCGGTCGGGATGGCGAAGGCGGCGGTGGACGGCCTGCGCCGTTTCACCTCGGCCCGGGTGATGGCGGCCCTGGAGCGGAAGATGCGGGCGGGCCCGCGCGCCATCCGGCTCGCCGTGCTGAACACGCTCGAGGCCATCGCCACCGACGCGGTGCTTCCACCGCTCGTCGACGCGCTCGCGCACAAGCAGATCCCGGTGCGGACCCGCGCCGGAGAGGTTCTCAAGAGCCTTTCGCTGGCCGGGAAGCTGGACGTGTCGCGCACGGTGATCTGGCTCCTGCGCAGCCGCGACGTGAACGTGCGCCGGATGGCGACCGAGATCATCCGAGGCGTACCCGACCCCGATCAGCAGCTCTGGCCCAAACTGATGGGCGTCTTGCGCGACGAGGACTGGTGGGTGCGTGAGCGGGTGATGGACGCGCTGATCGAGTTCGGCGGCCAGCGCCTCACGCCGCACATCGTTCCCTTGCTCTCCGATCCGCGGGACGTGATCCGGCGCTTCGCCGTCAGCGTGCTGGGCCGCGTGAAGGATCCGAAGGCGCTGCGGTCCCTGGTTCAGACGGCCACCCAGGACGGCGACTGGTGGGTGCGGGAGACTGCCATCGAGGCGGTGGCCGCCGTCAACGACGCGCGCGCCGTGCCCTACGTGGTCCATCTGATGGGCGGCGAGCCGGACCTCCAGCCGGTCTGCATCCAGGCCCTGATCGACATGGCCGCAAAGACCGCCGCGCCCCAGGTCGCTGCGCTCTGCGGGTCGCAGAGCGCCGACGTCCGGTACCTGGCGGTGAAGTTCCTGACCACCTTCGACTGCAGCGATCACGCGGCCGAGGTGGGAAAGCTGCACGACGACCCGCATCCCAGGGTCAGGACGCTCGCCCGCGAGGTGATCGCGAAGTGGCAGATCACCGCGCAGGGACAGGCCGCGAACGTGGTTCCTCTGCTGGACCGCCTGCTCACCCAGCTCGCGTCGGCGGAGGGAGACGACCTGATCGTCGCCGCCGGCAAGCCGGTCTTCATGAAGAAGGTGGGCCGGGTGGCGGCGGTGACGCCCCGGCCGCTCGACGAGGAGCAGGTGAAGGCGCTGATCCTGCCGCACCTCACCACCGAGCAGATGATGGCGCTGCAGGCGCTGGAGGACGTGGACTACTCGCACGAGGTGAAGAGCGAGGGGCTGCGGTTCCGCGCCAACGTCTTCAACCAGCTCGGCGGGCTCTCCGGCGTCTTCCGGCGCATCCGCGGCACTCTCCCCGAGTTCGAGAAGCTGGGTCTGCCGCCGCTGGTCAAGACCTTCGGGGAGATGAAGAACGGGCTGGTGCTGGTGGGCGGCCCCACCGGTTCGGGCAAGTCCACCACCCTGGCCGCGCTGATCGACTACATCAACCGCACCTCGTCGCGGCACATCATCTCGCTGGAGGACCCCATCGAGGTGGTCCACAAGCGCAAGCAGAGCCTGGTCAACCAGCGCGAGGTGGGCACGCACACGCGCAGCTTCGCGACGGCCCTCCGCTCCACGCTGCGCGAGGATCCCAACGTGATCCTGGTGGGCGAGATGCGGGACTTGCCGACCATCGAGTTCACGGTGGTCGCCGCGGAGACTGGCCACCTGGTGTTCGGGACGGTGCACACCGTCTCGGCCGCCACCACCGTGGACCGCATCGTCAGCGCATTCCCGCCCGGCCAGCAGCAGCAGGTCCGCTCGACCCTGGCCGACTCCTTGCGAGCCGTGATCTGCCAATACCTGATGAAGGAGAAGAGCGGTGGCGGCCGCGTGCTCGCGGTGGAGCTGATGCTCAACAACGAGGCGGTCGGAAACCTGATCCGCAAGGGCAAGTCCTTCCAGCTCCCCTCGGTGATCTCGACCGCGCGCGAGCAGGGCATGCAGCTGATGGACCAGGACCTGATGCGGCTGGTGAAGGAGAACCGGATCACGGCCGCGGACGCCTACGTCAAGGCGGTGAGCAAGAAGGAGTTCGAGCCTATGGTGGACGAGGAGGAGAAGGCGGCGCAGCAGAAGCGGATCCCGATCTTCAAGTCCTCCGCCGCGTCGCCGGCGCAGCAGCCCTCCCAGCAGCAGGCGCCCGCGAGACTTTCGGCAGTGGCGAGGAAGGCATAGATGGCGCGGATCGACTCGTTCCTGCGGCTGGTGGCGGAGCAGGGCGCGAGCGATCTGCACTTCCATGCCGGAAACGTGCCGATCATCCGGCACGAAGGCGAGCTGATGCCGCTGCCATTCCGCGTGCTCTCGGAGGTCGAGACCAGCCAGTTCCTGCTCGAGCTGCTGGGCGAGGAACAGAAGCAGGAGTTCGAACGGACGCAGGAGGCGGACCTGGTCTACTCGATCGAGGGAGTGGCCCGCTTCCGGGTGAACATGTTCGTGCAGTCGGCGGGGCTGGGGGCCGTGTTCCGGGTCATCCCCAACAAGACCCCCACGCTGGAAGAGCTCAGGCTCCCGCCGGCGGTGAAGAAGCTCACGCTCCTGGCGAACGGGCTGGTGCTGGTCACCGGCCCCACCGGCTCCGGCAAGAGCACCACCCTGGCCGCGATGGTCGACGAGATCAACAAGTCGTCGCACCGGCACGTGATCAGCATCGAGGACCCGATCGAGTTCCTCCACGAGCCCATCAAAGGCGCGATCACGCAGCGCCAGGTCGGCAAGCACGCCAGCACCTTCGCCAGTGCGCTTCGCTCGGCGCTGCGCGAGAGCCCCGACGTGCTGGTGGTCGGCGAGATGCGCGATCTCGAGACCATCCAGCTGGCCATCTCCGCCGCGGAGACCGGCGTTCTGGTGATCGGCACCCTGCACTCGAACAGCGCGGCCAAGGCCATCGACCGCATCATCGACGTGATCCCGGAGGAGAGCCGGGACCAGGTGCGCAGCACCCTCTCGGTCCTCTTGCGCGGCGTGATCTCCCAGCACCTCGCCAAGCATGCCAGCGGGGAGGGGCGGGTGGCGGTCATGGAAGTGATGCTGCAGTCCTACGCGGTCGCCAACCTGATCCGGGAGAACAAGATCTTCCAGATCGACGGGTACCTCGACACGGCCTCGAACGACGGCAGCGGGATGCAGAGCCTCGACGCTTGCCTCTTCAAGCTGGTCAAGCTGGGCGAGATCACCGTCGAGGAAGGACTCAAGTTCGCCAACCAGCCCGATTCGCTCAAGCGCCTGGCGGCGGAGCTGCCCGAGGATTGATGGACGCCAAGGTTCGCGACAAGGCGCTGGAGCGCGCGCGCAGCCTGGAGAAGGCGGGGCAGGGCGACGCCGCGGCGAAAATCTTCCGCGAGGTCGGCGCGGTGGAGGAGGCGGCCCGGGTGCTGGGCATGCTGCGGCGGCCGCGGGACGCGGCGCAGCTCCTGATCGAGAGCCTGGGAGTGCCGCCTGCGCAAGCGGGCCGGCTGGACGCGGCCGGGAAGAAGCGCGCGCTGATGGCCGCCATCTTCCTCGGGCGGGCCGGGGACAGCCAGGATGCGGTGCGGCTGTTCCTGGCGCTGGGCGAGCAGCAGCGCGCGGTGGATCTCTTGCAAAAGGCGGGCGACGCGGTCGGGGCGGCGAAGCTTGCGGCCTTGAAGCCGGGCCAGTTCGAGACCGGCCCGATGCTCGCGCCCCCCAAGGCGACCGCGGTCGGCGGACAGGCCGTCTCGATTGCGGTGGCGCAGAAGCTGGAAGAGAGCGGCAAGCTGGAAGCGGCGCTGCAATCGTACGTGCAGCTGAAGCGGTTCGCCGACGCCGCCCGCTGCGCGAAGGCCCTGGGCCGCAAAGCGGACGCCGCGCAGCTCTTCGCCGATGCCGGGCTCCCCTTCGAGGCGGCGCAGGCCTATCTCGAGCTGGGCGACACGGGCAAGGCGCTGGAGAACCTCTGCCGCGTGCCAGCCGAGGACCCGCAATACCGCGTGGCCGCGGCCATGGCCGTGCGGATGGCCACGAACCTGAGCGTGCTCGACTTCCGGTTCGAGAACTTCGTCGGCGCGTACGTGCGCAGCGGCCCTCGCAATCCCGCCGAGCTGCAGGTGTTCGACCTTCTGGCCGCGCTCTACGAATCGCAAGGTTTCCCGGAGAACGCGCGCGAGGCGCTGCAGAAACTGCTCGCGGTGCAGCCCAAGCATCCGGGCGCGGCGGAGCGGCTGGCGCGCCTGGACGAGCAGATCCGGCCGTCTGCGATGGTGGCGCGGCAGGTCCTCTCCAACGCGGACCTGCACAAGAGGCGCATGCCGGTCCTGCCGGATCTCGGCGACCTGCCCGACCTCGCGGGTCCGCCCGCGCCGCCCGGAGGGGACGCGACGGTGATGCGCAGCGATCCCGAGCTGGTGAGGCGGGTGACGGGCCCCATCGTCGTCGCGCCGGCGGACGAGGCGGTCGGAGAGGCGGAGGTCCTGCCTGACGACGCCATCGTGCCCGCGGCGCCAGAGCCGCAGAAGTTCGAGGTGGGCGCCACCGTCGCCGCGCGTTACCGCCTCGAGGCGAAGATCGGCCAGGGCGGCATGGCGGCGGTGTTTCGCGCCTTCGACCTGGAGCTGGAGGAGGACGTCGCGCTCAAGGTCTTCGACGTGGCCCAGACGTCGGATGTGCTCGTGGCGCGTTTCAAGCAAGAGTTGAAACTGTCGCGCCAGCTCATCCATCCGAACATCATCCGGCTCTACGACATCGGGGCGCACAACGGGCACCGGTACATCAGCATGGAGCTCCTGGTGGGCAAGAGCCTGAAGGACCGGATGAAGCAACCCATCGAGTTCCGCACCGCGCTGGGGTTCCTCATCCAGGCCTGCCACGGGCTGCAGGCCGCGCACGACGCGGCGGTGATCCACCGCGACGTCAAGCCGGACAACTTCTTCGTCACCGACGACGGGGTGCTCAAGGTGATGGACTTCGGCATCGCCAAGCAGTACGAGACCCCGGGAGTGACGGTCGCGGGGTCGATCGCGGGGACGCCTCTGTACATGTCGCCGGAACAGATCGGAAACTTCAGCGCGGTGACACCGCTCACCGACATCTACGCGCTCGGGGTCTGCGCCTACGAGATGTTCTCCGGCCAGGTGCCGTTCTTCCACGCCGAGCTGGTGCCACTCCTGATGATGCACGTGAACACGCCGCCAAGGCCGCCGCGCGAGCACAATCCGCACGTGCCGCCCAGGCTGGAAGCGGCGATCCTCAAGCTCCTGGCGAAGGATCCCAAGGCCCGCTACCAGAGCTGCCGCGAGCTGGCCGAGGAGCTGGGCGCGATCCGCGACGCGTACGCATGATCGCGATCGTCCTCGCGGTCGCGGCTACCGCAACCGACAAGGTGGACCTGCGACCCGAGGCGGACTTCGTGGTCTCGGGCATCGCCTTGCTCGGCGCGGCCGTTCCCCAGCTGATGCAGACGCAGCTCACCCCCGCGCATTGCCGTTGGTGCGACGGGCCCGACAACACCGGGCTGCCGGGGACGGGATCGCAGGGGACGCTGAACGGGGTCGATGCCTGGTTCCACGACGCGATGACCGGATGGCTGGTCTCGCGTGGGACGGCCAACACGCTCAGCGACGTCGTCGGGTATGTGCTGGTCCCGGCTGGCGCGTTCGTCGGCGCGTATACGGCGACCGGTCCATACGCCACGACCAACGCCGGTTGGCGAGCGATGGCGATCGTGGGTGAATCCACGCTGGTCTCCATTGCGCTCGTGCAGGGGCTGAAGTTCACCACCGTCCGCAAGCGGCCGTTCGTCCGGTACGGGACCGGAGATACGAGCGGCGGCACCTACGACGTCGATGCGCCGGACAGCCGGCTCAGCTTCGGCTCAGGCCACACGGCGATCGCGGCCGGGCTCACCTTCAGCGTGGCCACCACGGCGACCATCCAGGAATCCGAAGCGGCCCCCTGGCTCTGGGGGGCGGCCGCGGTGAGCACCGTCTCGGTCGCCGCCCTGCGGATGATGGCGGAGAAGCACTACTTCACCGACGTGCTGATGGGAGCCGCGGTAGGCGCGGGCTGCGGGGTGGTCATCCCGCTGCTGCACAAGCGCGGGGGACCCTTGTCTTCCGACACGGTGTCGGTCACCGCGCAGGGTGCCGCCTTCGCAGTGTCAGGGAGGTTCTGAGGGCGTAGATTGCCGGGCATGGCCCACCCACTGGCAGGCAAGCCCGCGCCGCGCGAACTGCTGGTCGACTTACAGAAGCTGCGGCGGCTGTATTTCGACGAACGCCCGGATCCGGACGACCCGCAGCAGCGGGTCGCGTTCGGCACCAGCGGACATCGCGGATCGTCGCTCAAGCGCGCCTTCAACGAGGCGCACATCCTGGCGGTGACGCAAGCGGTCTGCGAGTACCGCAAGTTGCAGGGGACGACCGGGCCTCTGTATCTGGGCAAGGACACGCACGCGCTGTCCGATCCGGCGCAGGACACGGCGTTGCAGGTGCTCGCGGCCAACGACGTGCACGTGCTCTGGTCCAGGGCTGCGACGCCAACGCCGGTGATCTCGCACGCCATCCTCACCTACAACCGCGGGCTGTCGCGCGGGTTCGCGGACGGGATCGTGATCACGCCCTCGCACAACCCGCCGGAGGACGGCGGGATCAAGTACAACCCGCCCAACGGCGGGCCGGCGGACACGGGCGTGACCGGGTGGATCGAGAAGAGGGCCAACGAGCTGCTGCGATCGCCGGAAACGATCGTGCGCGCGGTGCGGCCGGGAGCGTTGGAAGAGCACGACTTCGTCACGCCCTACGTGCGCGACCTGGGGAAGGTGGTCGACCTGGAAGCGGCCCGCGGTCTGCGGCTGGGCGTCGATCCGCTGGGCGGTTCGAACCTCGACTACTGGGACCCGATCGCGGCGGAGTACGGCCTCGACATCACGGTGGTGAACCGGACGGTGGACCCGACCTTCGGCTTCATGACGGTGGACCACGACGGGAAGATCCGGATGGATTGCTCGTCGCCCTATGCGATGGCGAAGCTGGTCGGGCTGAAGGACCAATACGATCTCGCCTTCGGGAACGACACCGACTCGGACCGGCACGGGATCGTTACGCGCAGCGTGGGGTTGATGAATCCGAATCACTACCTGTCGGTCGCGATCCAGTACTTGTTCGGCCGCCGGGGCTGGCCCGAGCGCGCCGAGGTGGGAAAGACGCTGGTCTCGTCGGCGCTGATCGACCGCGTCGCGAAGAAGGTCGGCCGGAAGCTGCGAGAGGTCCCCGTCGGGTTCAAGTGGTTCGTTGACGGGCTGATCGACGGCTCGCTCGGGTTCGGCGGCGAGGAGAGCGCGGGCGCCTCGTTCTTGCGCCGCGACGGGACGGTGTGGACCACCGACAAGGACGGGATCATCATGGACCTGCTCGCCGCGGAGATGCTGGGACGGACGGGCAAGGATCCCGGCGTGCTGTACCGGGAGCTCTCTGCGGAGCTCGGCCGGCCGGTCTATACGCGCATCGACGCGCCGGCCACGCCGGCCCAGAAGGCGGCGCTCAAGAAGCTCTCGCCGGACGCGGTTCGCGCGGACACCCTCGCAGGCGAGAAGATCGTCGCCAAGCTGGTGCGGGCGCCGGGCAACGGCGCGGAGATCGGCGGATTGAAGGTCGTAGCAGAGAATGGCTGGTTCGCGGCCCGGCCGTCCGGGACCGAGGACGTGTACAAGATCTACGCCGAGAGCTTCCGCGACGAGGCGCATCTGCAGCAGATCCTCGACGAGGCCAAATCCATCGTCGCCGCCGCTCTCTGACTGAGTTCGGAGTTTCGGGAGTTTCGGGGACACCCTACGCAACTCGCCGTGCCAACCTTGCTGGCATGCGTAATTGCGTAGGGTGTCCCCGAAACTACGGCTGGTTTCGGGCGAGGGTTCGCGCACTGCGTTAGAGTTCCAGCATGCCCTTCGACCCGAATGCGTCCTTCGGCAAATCGCTGTTCTTCGGGGACATCCTCGAGGACCAACTCTTTCCCTACCCGGAGATGCCGAAAGACCAGGTGGAGCTGGTCGTCCCCATCTGCGAGACCATCGACAAGTTCATGGCGCGCATCGATTCCCGGAAGCTCGACCGGGAAGGCGACCTCCCGCCCGAGCTGCTCCAGTCGCTGCGGGACATGGGCCTCTTCGGGGTCATCGTCCCTGAGGAGCACGGCGGGCTCGGTCTCTCCAACACCGGGTATGCCCGCGTCATGCAGCAGGTCGCTTCATGGGACGGCTCCACCGCGGTCACTTTGGGCGCCCACTCCAGCATCGGGCTCAAGGGGCTGCTCCTGTTCGGGACGGCCGAGCAGAAGAAGCGCTTCCTGCCCAAGCTGGCGACCGGCGAGATGATCGCCGCTTTCTGCCTCACCGAGCCAGGGAGCGGGTCCGACGCGTTCTCGATCAAGACCAGCGCGCGCCGCGAGGGCGACTTCTACGTCCTCAACGGCCAGAAGCTCTGGATCACCAACGGCGGCATCGCCGACTTCTTCACGGTGTTCGCGAAGACAACGCCGGACACCAAGGACCAGAAGGGCAAGATCACCGCCTTCGCCGTGACGCGCGACCTGGGCGGTATCACCAGCGGTCCCCACGAGGACAAGATGGGTATCCGCGCGTCGAACACGACCGCGGTCTACTTCGACAACGTCAAAGTGCCCGCGGCGAACGTGATCGGCGAGGAGGGCAAGGGGTTCAAGGTCGCGATGAGCATTCTCAACCACGGCCGCACCGGATTGGGCGCCGGTGCCGTGGGAGGCCAGCGCCGCCTGCTCGAGTTCGCCGTCGCGCACGCCACCGAGCGCAAGCAGTTCGGCCGGCCGATCGCGAGCTTCGGCAAGATCAAGGAGAAACTCGCGCGCATGGCGACGAACCTCTACGTGAGCGAGTCGCTCTGCTACTTCGTCTCGGCGACCATCGATCGCGGGGGCGTCGACTACTCGGTGGAGGGCGCGGCCACCAAGGTCTTCAACTCGGAGGCGGTCTGGAGCTCCGCCGACGAGTCGCTGCAGATCGCCGGCGGCATGGGCTTCATGCGCGAGCAGCCCTATGAGCAGGCCGTGCGCGACACGCGCATCAACCGGATCTTCGAGGGCACCAACGAGATCCTCCGCCAGTACATCGGGCTCACCGGCCTGCAGAAGCCGGGCGAGTACCTCAAGGGCCTGGGCAAGGAGCTGTCGAGCTCGCTCACCGACCCGATCAAGGGCTTCGGCCTGCTCCGCGACTACGCCGTGCGCAAGGCGCGCCAGACGGTGCCGATGCAGGCGGTGCCTTACGGCCGCTCGCCGCAGATCACGAAGGCCCACCCAACGCTGCAGGAGCAGGTGATCTACCTGGAGGACGCCGCGCAGTCGCTCGCGGCCCTGTGCGAGTCGTCGCTGCGCAAGCACGGCCGCAACATCGTCGAGCAGCAGCTTCAAGTCAGCCGCATCGCGGACATCGCCATCGATCTGCTCGCGCTCGCCACCACGGTGGCGCGCACCAGCCGCATCATCGAGAAGCGCGGCCTGGAGAAGGCGAAGAACGAGATCTCGATGACCTACAGCTTCTACTCCGACGCGCGCACCCGCATCCGCGCGAACCTGCGCGCCGGCACCGGGCACAACAACGACCAGGCGCTGCAGGACGTCGCCGATGCCGCCGTCGCCGCGGGAGGGTATAAGAACGACATCCTCAAATGAGGAGGTCGCCATGAGAACGAGATTCCTGTTGCTGGTGGCTGTCGGAGTTGCCGGAACGGCCGCGGCGCAGCCGAAGCCGCTTCCCGAGCAGCTCTCCGCCGAAAAGTGGTTCTCCGGGACCTGGAACTGCCAGGGCGAGGCCAAGCCAGGCGCGATGGGGCCGGGAGGGAAGGTGGCCGACACGCTCCACTTCAAGATGGAGCTGGGCGGCTCCTGGTTGCAGGTCCACGTGGTCATTGCCGGCGGCCCGATGAAGGGCAAGGAAGTGGTGGACGGCTTCTCCACCTGGGACGGCACGCAGCACGTCCGCTACGACTTCCACGTGGGCGGGAAGGTCTTTCGCCTCAACAGCGCGGGCTGGGAGGGCGACAAGCTGGTGTTCTCCGGCGAGACCATCACCGGCGACAAGACGAGCATGCGCCACACCATCACGCGCAAGGGCGAGAACGAGTTCGATTCCCTGTTCGAAATCGATGGCGCGGAGGCGGTCCACGAGACCTGCAAGCGCGCCGGCAAGGCGCCCGCGGCGAAGAAGTAGGGCGAGCCGGACGCTCCCACGCGGAAGCGCCCGGCTCCTGCCTGCTCAGATCGACAAGACCCCGGTGCGGATCAGGTACGCGAGCTGCGCCCGCTGCCCCGAGTCCAGCACCGCGTGGATCTTGCCGAGCGCCCCGACCACCGCGTCGCGCAGCCTCTCGGCGCTCTTGACGCGCAGGTCGCCGCCTTCGCGCGCCCGGGCCTGGTCGAACGTCTCCAGCCCGATCGCGTCGGCGAAGCCCGCCACGGTCCGGCGGTCGTCGACCGCCGCCTGGGCGCGCTCCGTCTTCAGCTCGTCGAGGACCTTCGCGAGCTGCGCCACCTGCTCCTCGCTGAGGTTCAGCTTGTAGGCGAGGAACCGCAGCGGCCGCCGGACTCCGAAGGCGCCTCCGCCGAAGTCATCGCCCGAGCCGCGGTGCCACGAGCCGGCTTGCCACGGGCCCCCTTCGCCGGCGTACGCCCCTTCCTCGCCGCGGTGCATCCTGCGCGCGTGCTTCCACCACCACATCATGCCTGGGTGCATTGCTTCCTCCGACTCGCCGGGGCTATCCGCTCCCGGCGGGGATTTCAGGCGTGGGCACCATGCCTCACGCCGTGCTCCCAACAACCTAACGTCCGCGCGCGGCGAGTCAACGCCGCGCTGCGTAATCCCGAGTGCCGGGTGCCGGCGAAGAACAACCTGGACGCGGAGATCGCCGGGCGCGGATGCGAGAGAAGGCCGTGGAGCTGGGTGTCAGCTTTTGATCGAGCCCTGGCGGTCAGGAAGTCGGCCTCGCCCGCAAATGAGGATACAGTTGCCCGCGGCCGATGATGAATCTCCACGAGATCCTGGAGAAGGCGCGTTCGGCGGGGCAGCGACTGCCTTACAACGAGGCTGCCGTCCTCTTCGCGGCGGCCGTCCGGATCGCAGCGGCCCACGGGTCGACGCTGCGCGGCGCCCTGGTGCAGATCGACGAGGCGGGGCTGCTGCACGTCGGCGCCTTCGACGAGCACGCGCCCGAAGCGGAACCGGGCTATCTCGCTCCCGAATTGCTGGCGGCGGATGCGCCGCCCAAGAGCGACCCCAGCGTCCAAGTCTACGCCGCGGGCGCCCTCGGCTACGAGCTGCTGACCGGAAAGCTCGTGCCCCAACCCGGACATCCGCCCGGCCCCGAGCTGTCGGGCCCGCTCGGCGACGTCGTCCGGCTGGCGATGGCTCCGGATCCGCGCGCCCGTTACGGCGACCTGGAGCGGCTCCACGATGCGGTGGAGGTCGTGCAGCCGCGGCCGCCTCCGGAAGGCGAGCGGAACATCCTCTCGGCATTGCGCGTGCGCTTCTCGCGTCCGCCGCCGGAGAAGGAAGCCCTGGCGCGGGTGATCGAGAAGCTGCACCACCTCGAGGTCCAGGTGGCGCAGCTCGGCAAGGCGCACTCGCGGCTCGAGGCCGCCCACCAGCAGTCGCTGGAACAGATCGAGCGGTTCGAGGACGGCCAACGCCGCCTGGCAGAGCTCGGACGGCGGCCGAAGTCGTCGGTCGCGCCGGCCATCTTGGCGGGCGTGCTCACCTCGGTGGCGGTGTTCGCCGCGGCCTGGGCGCTGGGGATGGTCAAAGCGCCGCCGTTCATGCCTCTGAAGATCGGGCCGCTCGCGACTCCCTCGCCGGAGCCCGCCGAGCCGGAGCCGGTGCGGCCGGCGGAGAAGCCTCCCGTTCCTGCGGTGCCGGATGCGGCGGTGGCGGAAGCGAAGCCTCCTGCGCCGGTTCAAGCGGCGCAACCGGACGATGCCAGAGCGGCTCCGGCCCCCGATGCGGCGGTCGCCGTCGCGGACGCTGGAGCAGCGGACGCGGTCGTCGCGCAAGCCGCGGCCGATGCCGGCCCGGCGCCCATGGCCGCTGCTCCCGCCCAGGTCGTGCCGGAGAAGAAGCGCGCGCCCAATCCGCGCCAGGCCATGCAGCACGCGATCGCTCTCTCCGAAGTGCGGCGCGGCGAAGCGGCCCTCGAGCAGGGCCGCGCCGACGACGCGCTGGCCAGCTTCCGCGCGGCCCTCGACAGCGAGCCGACCAACGCGGCGGCCTTCCGCGGAATGGGAATGGCCTACGCGGTCCAGGGCGAGGACGCGCAGGCGCTGCAATCGTACGACAAGTACCTGCGGCTGGCCCCCTCGGCGCCGGACGCGGCGGAGATCCGGAAGTCCATTCGCGAGCTGAAGGCGCGCGCGAAGTCGCAGTGAGCGGTCCGATCATCTGACGTCCTGAAGGCCCCTCGCGATCTCGATCCGCGGCGTGGTAGAGTTCCACGGGTCGGCGACGTTCGCGTCGCCGGCGGGGGGATGTGAACATGATCGCTCGTTCGAGGTTTGCGGCCGCCGCATGCCTGCTGGCCGGCTGCGTCGTGAGTCCGGAAAGCCATACGCTCGTCAACTCGGGGACCTCCGTGACGTTCACGGGAAGGACCGTGGCGCTCGACGGATTGCTGCTCTTCATTCCTTTGCAGGTGTTCGTGGACTATCAGGATGCGTCCGGGGCGTTCGTCCAGATCGGCTCCGCGCTGGTTCCGCCGAACGGCTTCTTCGCGGTGACGGCAACGGTTCCGAAGGGTGCCTGGTCCGGCGCGCCTTGTGGGCAGGCAACGTTCCGGGTTCGCGACTCGTTCGGCGGCATCTACACGGGCCTCGACCGCGAGTGCCTGGACAATCCGCCCGGCCCCGGCGCGGCCTGCACCACCCAGCTCTTCGTGCTCCAGCGGCGGGTCACCTACTCAGGAGATCTCACGCTCTTGGGCCAGTCGGATGCGAACAACTACCAATGCCTCAACACCGTCGAAGGGAATCTCACGATCGTGGGCGGCCAGACCGACGTGGGCGGCGGGTTCTTCGCCCCCGGACTCTCGTTCTCGCTGCCGCAGCTCCGCAACGTGACCGGCGATTTGAGCATCGACGGCGACCGCACCGAGCAACTTTCGTTTCCGCTGTTGACCAGCGTGGGAGGCGGCCTGCACGTCACGCTGAACAGCTTCGAGACGATGAGCGGAACGACGCACTCCTGGACGCTCAACGCCGTCGACGCGCCACGTCTCGCTTCCGTGGGCGCGGCCGCGGATCTGCTGACGGCCAAGCACCATACCGGTGGGTTCACGCCGCGCTTCGACTTCGCGATGCCCGCGCTCACTTCGGTGGGCACCGGCTTGACGATCCACCATCCGGTGTTCCCCGGGTCTGTCTCCGGCCTGCCGGGCCTGACCTCGATCCCCGGCGACCTGCTCTTCAACTACGGGACGAGCGATCTCAACTCGGCGGACGATCCGTCAACTCCAGCGCACGAGGGAATCCTGCCGCTCCTCGCTACCATCGGCGGGAACGCCGAGCTGGTCCTGCCTTTCAACGCTAACTTCGCGCTCGGATCGCTGCAGACTGTCATGGGCAACCTGACCCTGCGCGCGACGACGTCGTTCACCTCGGTCCGCGGAGGGATCACGCCCCTGCTCTCGACGGTCGGCGGCGACCTGGTGCTGCAGATGGTCCGCATGGAGTGCTTGTTCTCCGGCCCGCGCTGGCCCTCCCTCGCGCAGGTTGGAGGAGCCTTGAAGCTGCAGCAGAGCTTACAGTTCGACCAGAACTTCGGCGCCACGGGCGCCACCCACGTCAGCCTCGGTGGACTGCTCATGGACGCCACCGCCAGCAACCGCATCCCGCTTCAGGCCGACGCCGTCGTGCGCGGCGCAGGAGCGGTCACGTTCACGAACAACGCCAACCTCTGCCCCTGCCAGATCTCGGCCTTCGGGACGGGGCTGACGGCGGGCGGCTGGACGGGCACCGTGGTGCAGAGCGGCAACGGGACTTCGGCGACGTGCGCGCCGTGTCCCGTGCCCGCGAGCTGCCCGTGATCAAGAGCAGCGCGCTTCACGATCGCACCAGCGGGAGGAAATCCCGCGCGAACGCCGGACCGCGCGCTTCGTCTTCGTGCTTGAAGTACACGAACGCCTCGCCCGGCTGCGCCTTCACGAAGTCCGCCCATTTTGAGAGCGCGGCGGCGGCGTAGTCGAGCCGGCGCAGCCGCAGATAGACGAACGGCGCGGTGCGCACGGGAGGCGTCGCCAGCTCTTCGCTCTCGGCGATGCAGAGCGCGGCTCCTGCGTCGCCGAGCGCCGCGTACGTCTCGTCGGTGAACCAACTCGGATGACGGAACTCGAACGCGGCGCGTAGGTCGCGCGGGACCTGGTTCAGGAAGTCGCGAAGGAGCGGGACGTCCGCCTTCAAGTTCGGAGGAAGTTGGTAGAGCACCGGAGCGAGCCGGGAACCCAGCGTGCGCGCGGCCTCGGCGAAGGACGAGACCAGCTCCGCTGTCTCGCGCAGGCGCTTCTGGTGCGTGATCCGCTGCCAGGCCTTGAGCGCGAACCGGAAGCGCTCGGGCACCTGCGCTGCCCAGCTCTCGAGGATCTTCGGCGTGGGCTTCCGGTAGAACGAGTAGTTGATCTCGACGGTGTCGAGCTGCTCCGCGTAGTAGCCGAGCATCTTCTTCGAAGGCAGATCCTCGGGGTAGAAGCTGCCGCGCCAGGCCTCGTAGTTGTACCCGCTGGTTCCGACGTGCACGGTCACGCCTGCACCAGCTTGCGGTACGTGCGCAGGTGCCGCAGCGCCGCGGTGCCTTCTCCGCGCGCCTCGTAGAGCTGGGCCAGGTTGTAGTGCGCGTCCGCGCAGCCCGAGTCCGCCGCGAGCGCCGTCCGGTAGGCGAGGATGGCCTCCTCGGGCATGCGCAAATCCTCGAGGGCCACGCCGAGGTTGAAGAGCGCCACCACGCTGTCGGGCCGCAGCTCGATCGCTTTGCGGTAGTGCTGCGCCGCCCCCCGCGGGTTGCCGGATTCGTGCAGCAGGCGGCCCAGGTTCACCCATGCGTCGGCGTGCGCGGGGTCCAGCTCGAGCGCGCGGCGGTACGCCGCCTGCGCCTCATCGGGCGCGCTCTCCTCCAGATCGCAGGCCCGCTCGTACCAGTCGGTCGCGTCGCCGTCGCGCGCGCGGAGTTGCAGCGGCGCCACCTTTCGCGCCAGCTCCTGCGTCCCGAAGTCCAACAGGAACTGCCCCGACTCCGGGCTCCAGGAGGTGCGGCCGTCTCCGACGACGATCCGGTCGCCTTCGGCCCGGATGTGCACGCCGCGCAGCGGCCGGCCCTGCGGGAGTTGCTCCTTGAGCTTGCGCAAGGCGCTCCGCACCCGGCGCGGGGCGATCCGCGCGGAGACCAGGCCCTGCGCCGTCCGCAAGAGGACCAGGTCCTGGAACGAGAACCGCAGCTCGCCGCGGGGGCCGCGGGTGGGCTCGAGAAAACCCGCCCGAACGTAAGCGCGCACCTGCCCGACCGAGAGGCCGAGCATCTTCGCCACCTCGCGCGCTCCATAGCCGCTCATCGCGGCCGAAGATCGCACGATGGGCTACTTCCGGGAAGCCGCCTTTTTCTCCTTCGGCTCGCGGGCGGCCCGCTTGGCGGGCTTGCGCTCCTCCGCGGCCTCGCCGTCTCCGCCGGAGGCGCTCTCTTTCGCGCCGGCCGGTCCCAGGCCCTTGGCGGCGAGCGAGGCCTTCAAGGCCTCCATCAGATCGATGATCTTCGTGGCCGGCTTGGCCGGCTCGTCGATCTGGATCTCCTGCCCCTCGACCTTGCGCTGGATCTGCTCCTGGACCCGCTTGCGCACGTCGTCCTCGTACTTCTCGGGATGGAACTCGTCGGTGGAGATCTGATCGATGATCTGCTTCGCCAGCGCCAGCTCCTGCTCCTTCACCTCGCCCGGCTCGACGCCCACCTCGGAGAAGGGGCGGATCTCGTCAGCGTACATGAGGTTCTGCATCACCAGCCCGCCCTCGGGGAGCGCCCGGATCTGCACCAGGTACTGCTTGCCGCGGGCGGCGTAGCGCGCCAGCGCGGTCTTGCCGCTGCGGCGCATCGCCTCCGCCAGCAGCCGGTAGGCGCGGTCCGCGCCCTTCTCGGGGCCGAGGTAGTACGCCTTGTCGAAGTACACGGGGTCGATCTTCTCGCTGGGCACGAACTCCGCGATCTCGATCTGCTGCGACGCCTTCTCCTCCAGCGCCTTCAGCTCCTCCGGCGTGAAGGTGACGTAGCGGTCCTTGGCGAACTCGTACCCCTTCACCATCTCCTCGCGCGGGACGACCTGGTTGTCGTCGCGCGGGCAGATGTACTGCTGCTTCACGCGCCCCCCGCACTTGGAGTGCAGCATGTTGAAGGAAATGGCCGCCGAGGACTCCGTGGCGGAGAACAGCTTCACCGGGATCGAGACCAGCCCGAATGAGATGGTCCCCGTCGCGAGTGGTCTCATGGGCCGTGGATGATAACCTCCTCGCGAAAATGTCCAAATTGCTCGACGAATACCGGCGCAAGCGGTCGCCCGATCG
>DASQAS010000171.1:0-6950 GCA_035635635.1 Myxococcales bacterium
GCCGAGAGCGCGACCGCATCGGTGGTTGCAACCACCGTCCCGCCCGCGCCGCCGCAGACCAGGCTGGCGCTGACGCTGTTGACCGGCCCGGTCGTCCCGAGCTTCGGAAGGATCAAGTCCCTCACTTCGACGCGTAGCCGGCCCTCGCCGTCCAGAGCGGCTGAACCCCTCTGGACCGTCCACGGTGCCCCTCCGCTCGGTACGCCGGCAATCACCGTTTGCGGGTTTGAACCGACGATGGTGGACCGGAACAGATGCTCCTCGGCGAGCGCGCTGGACGCGAGCCCTCCAGCGAGCAAGCTACCCAGAAGAACCCCTCTTGCAACAATCCTGATCATTGGATGAAACCTCCTATAGGGAATGATCTGCGACATCGGACATCAGCGGTCGTGGTCCTTGCCGTTACGGGGAGTCAGAAGTCCATCCAGGACCACCTCGGCGACCTGGCGGCCCAGGCGCTCGCCCGCGGTGAGGTCGAAGCGGAAATGTTGTCCGGCAAAGATGCGGCTCAGCGTCGCCTCGCGCGCGGCGTCAGCGAGCGAATCGAACGAGCGCTCCACCCCAGGCATCACTTCGGAGGTGACGCTGAAGTGGGACCGCTCGTCTTCCAACGAGGCCGCGAGCGCGCGGGCGGCAGCGGCGCTGATCACGGCGTGCGCGCCCGGATACGACGGATCCGGCGCAGTCTTGCCGACCAGCGGCAGCCAGTTCGGATCGGCAACGGTGTCGGGATTGCCGTCGGTGTCGGCCGCGCGGATCGCCGTCACCGGCCGCCAGAGATTGTAGGTGTACTTCGCGTCGTAGAAGGCGATGACCGAGTCTGCGAGCGCGAGGTCCAGCAATGCGAAGAGGCGCGCGGTCTGCGCGGTGGTCAGGTGATGGCTCAGGGAGACGGTCTGCGCGATCTCGTTCCAGTAGTTCTGGATGGCCCCGTTCCAGAACTGGCCGGTCAGCGCCTGGTCCGCCGTCGCGGTCGTGCTCCCCGCGATGCCGGCTGCCTTGATCTCGTTGAAGGCGTCGCTGTACGCGTCGCTGGTCAGGGCGGGAGGCGGCCTGGGACGGAACTCGCTCGCGCTCCGCAGCGCGAACGGCTGCACGTGCGACCAGTTGGTGAGCTGGGGCTGCGAAGGGAAATTGGGCGGCGTCGACTGGTAGTCGCCTGGAGCGGTTCCGAAGACGTACTTGATGGGCGGGTCGGCGGAACCATCGCCGGCGCGCAAGGCGAGCAGCCGATCGGCAGCTTCCTGCCCGATGCGTACGCCTTCGGTCTTGCGGGCTCCGTCGGCAACTTCAGCCAGCGACTGCTGTAGCTGCGCGTCGAGCTCTGCGCTGAACGACGGATAGAGGGCGACCAGAACCGCGTGCCCTGCCGCCGCGGCGGCCGCTTCTTGGGAGGCGTGGCGGGAGGCGTCGGCGACGCGGACCAGGTACGGCGCGTGGGTCCCGTCGATGGAGTTGACCGCGTCGTAGATCGCCGCGTGCAGGATCGCGAAGCTGCGGGTGGAATGCATCGTCGCCGGTTGGGCGCCGGGCGTGCGGACGATCTGAAGCAGCGCCTTGTTCCACTCCACCACGGGGCTGGCCGGCGGAGCCTTCGCGGCGGAGAAGTCTGCGCGGGCCTCGGCCGGAGTCTCGTTGGACGGATGATTTCCGCACGCGGCGCAGAGAACGGCGAAAGTGATCGGGAGAACGAACGTTTTCATCGGGAACCTCGATGCGAGGAAGGAAAGACGGCTGCATGCCTCGCCCGACCCGACCGCCACGGCTGGCGTGCTATTCCTGCGGGAATAAAGAAAAGCGCGCCGGGACGGGAATGGCGGAGGCTGTGGCGCGGCTCTCATTTCACCTGCACGGCGCCGTACATGCCCATCGACTGATGCGCCTGGCAGAAGTACCCGTACGTCCCCGCACTGGGGAAGACCACCGTATGAGTCGAGCCGCCGTTCTGCGGGGCGATCGGGTTTGCGGCGGCGCCCGGGTCAGTGCCGTCCGCGCCGCCTGGCCGCAGCGGGTGGACGGAGAAGTTCGAGCCTTGCGTCGTGTCGCCGAAGAAGGTGACGCTCTGGCCCGCCGTGATGCTCAGGCACTTCGGGGAAAACGCGAGGCCGATCGGATCACCGTACTGGATTCGCGCGATGCCGCCGTCACCCGCACCGGTCACGAAATCGCCGGCGGCGCAGCCATTGATGGTGCCCGGCGCGGGCGTCGAAGTGGACGCTCCGCAGCCGGCGAGGGCTGCCGCAGCGAAAAGGAGCGCGGCTCTCATTGCCGACCCGGCAGCGCCAGCACGACCAGAATCTCTCCGAATCCAAGTCTCATCGCAGCTCCATTGACGGTTCGTGGGCAGGACCGGAACGCTTGCGTCATTATTCCCGGAGCGGCTTCCGCCAGCCGCCGCAGGAGTGGTCACTCCGCGGCCGATCCTCTCGCGCCAGGCCTGCAGATGAGCAGCCCCAGGGTCCCGAGACCGCAGAAGGCCAGCGGCGCCAGCGCCGGCGGCTTGCTGCCCACCTTGATTCCGCCGTCCTGGCCGAGGGGGACGCGCCAGGCCCCGAGCACACCGCGCACGCCGGCGAGCAGATGCCCGTCGGTGTGGAACCAGAAGCCCAGCAAGCCCACTGCGATGCCCGCGCCGAAGAGCAGGGCCATGAAGCGACGCCCGCCGGCGTCCCAGCGGAGCAGCGCGACCAGTCCGGCCAGGAGCGTGACCGCAGAGTAGATCAATGGAATCCACGAGCGCCACGTCTCACCGAGCACCTCACGGTGCTCGAAGCGCAGCTCGAAGAGCAGGAGCGCTACGCCGCCGAGCAAGGCAGCCGAGATGCGCCGGTCCCGATCGATCGCCGACCACGACAGTGCCAATCTTCTAATGGCCATATGGATTTCCGCGGCCGGCGCCACCTGCGGCATACCCCGGAGAGGGCTGATCCACGATCACCGTGCCTTGGAACGCGGTCGCTCCGGGCTGGAGCCCGTCCGCGAAAGCGCACCTCTTGGGACCGGTGCCCATCGTCGCAGTGAAGGTTGCCCCCGCAGCCAGGGTGGGCGAGTCCAACTCGGAGCAGTCCCTGGAAACCACCTGATGGTCGATGGTGTCCGCATTGATGAACTGCACCTGCGTTTCGGCCGTCACCATGACCGTGGACGGGTTCACGCCCGCCGCCTGCAGCGAAACCATGGCAGGCACGAAACTCGAAGAAGAGCCACCGCACGCCGCCAGGGCGAGCGGGAAGAGCAGGATTGCTCTGCGCATTGATTCCTCCGTTTTGAAGCTTGTCAGGGCGAGACGACGATCTGGCCGGCCATCTCCTCGTGCCCACTGCCGCAGAAGATGCTGCAGTGGAAATCGTAGGTCGCGGCCTTGTCCGGGACGATCCGCAAGCGCGTGACCTTGCCCGGCTCGATGGTCTCGTCGATCTTCAGATCCGGCACCTGGAAGCCGTGCTTGCGATCGAGCGAAGTCAGCTCGAGCACCACCGGCTCGCCCACCTTGAGCTGGATCACGCCGGGCGTGAACTTGAACCTTTCCGCCGTTACCGCGATGACCTTCTCCTGCGCCGCCACGTCCGAGGTGGCGGCAGCGAGGATCACCGCCAGCAAGGGAGCCAGCATCCAATGCGTGCCGCGCATCATCAGCTCCCCGTCGCGGCGGCCGGTTGCGCGGCGGCCGTCCCTTCCAGAGAATCCTGCTTGAGCGTGAGCACCAGGCGGGACTCGTCGACGGTGATCTCGCGGAACCCGAGGCCGCGCCGCGGATGCGCGGGGTCCCAGGGAACCGGCGCGCGCTTGGGTTGTGAGAGCGGCGCGGGCAACGGGAAGATCAGCGACGTCGCCGCGTGATGCGCGATCTCGCCGGTCTTGAAGTGATGCTCCTGGTGGATGTGGCCGTAGAAGACGGTCACGTGCTTGTAGTGCTGGAGCAGGTCGATGGCCTTGCTGCCGTCCTTGGTGGCCCAGTCCCACTGCGGGGCCAGGTCGAAAAGCGGCCGGTGGGTGAAGATCACGATCGGCGCCTCCGGGCGGAGCGGCTTCAGATCGGCGAGCAGCCAGTCGAGCTGCGCGCCGCCGATGGCCGCCCCCGGATCGGAGACGTTGTCGATGACTGCGAAATGGATTCCTTTGTGGTCGAACGAATAGTGAGTGGGGCCGAAGTGCTCCTGGAATGCTTTGCCCCAGTCGAGGGAGGCATCGTGCTCGCCGGGCATGTAGCGCCGCACCGGCGCCTTGAGATCCGCGACGATGGCCTTGAACTCGCGCATGCGCCTGTTGCGCTCGGCCTCGTCGTCGGTGGTGTGGGTGAGGTCGCCGGTAAAGACGATGAAGTCCGGCTGGATCGGGAGCGCGTTCACCGCCTGCACCGCCTGCTTCAAGGTGTTGGCGGCCTCGGGGTTGGGCGGGCCCTTGAAACCCCAGTGCGTGTCGGAGAGCTGGACGAAGAAGAAATCGTCCTCGGCCTCGCCAGACTTGCGCAGGATGTTGGTGCACGCCCCGGCCAGACCCGAGGCGAAGACCACTCCGCCCAGTCCGAGTAGCTGCATGAATTCTCGTCTTCCCTTGAGCTCGTTCATTCGAGTTCCTTTCCAGTCGCCAGGACTCGACCGGCCTGACGTCTATTCCAGCGGCTCAGTGGAAACGGAGCGCGAGATCGCGTACGAGGGCCGGTGAAGCTCAGCCCTGGCGGCGCACCAGCTCGACGAACTTCAGCAGCTCGGCCTCGTTCAGGTCGGAAACCGCCCAGTAGTGCATGCCGTCCTTCGCCCAGCAGTACGCGCTGTAGCCTCGCCGGGAGAGGTGCTGCAGCGGCTCGTTGCCGATGCGTTTGCTCGGCCAGACGAAGAGGTTGACCACGTGCTGCGCGCGCCGGTAGACGAGCGCCGCTGCGGCCGTGTCCTCGACGTAATCGAGCCGTCCGCCGGCGAGCGGATATCCCTGCTCGGCCCAGTCCGTCACCGCGACTGAGTAGTCGAGCTTGCCCTGGAACCAGGGCTTGACCGTGTGCTGGTCCGACGAGGCGACGTCGGTCAGATGGTTGGCGAGCAGCGAGCGCACGTGCGCCGCGATCACTGCGTCGGCGACGGAAGCTTCGGACCGCGGCTGCCACAGGCGCGGCGCGGCCACCACCAGGAGCGCAGCAGCCGCCGCCGGCGCGAGGGCCGCCCACTTCCACGGGCGCCGCATCGGGCGTACAGCCATCGCAGCAACCGGGCATTTCTCTTCTGACACCGCGGAAGCTGCGGGCTCCTCGGCACCCAACGCTTCGTGCAGCCGCGCCGCGAGCTGCGGTGGCAGCGCGTAGCGGATCAGGTTCGCCCGCACCGACGCTTGCAGCTCGCGCAGCCCATGTTCCTCGGCGCCGCAGCCGGGGCAACGGGCGATGTGCGCCTCGAGCTCGAGTGCTCCGCGCAGATCCAGCTCGCTGTCCAGGTAGGCGTCGATCAGCCGCCGGGTCTCGGAGCAGCTCATGACGCGTTCCCGGCCGGCTCGCGGTCGGCCAGCGCGGCCTGCAGCCGCTGCCGCGCGCGGGACAGCCGCGACATCACCGTCCCCATCGGGATGCGCGCCACGTCGGCGATCTCCTTGTACGAGAGTCCCTCCATCTCGCGCAGCACGAACACCTCGCGGAACTCGACCGGCAGCGACTCGACGGCCTGATTGAGATGGCGCTGCTCGGCGGAGCGCATCACCAGCACCTCAGGGGTCTCGGCAACGCGCCCTTTCGCGGCCGGCTCGCTGTGGATCTCCTCGTTGAACTCGGTGCCCAGCTCGCGCGCGCGGTTCTGCTGCAGGAAGGTATAGGCGCTGTTGCGGACCACGGTCAGCAGCCAGGCGCGCGGGTTGTCGCAGCTGAATCCATCGAAGAACCGGAATGCGCGCACGATGGCCTCTTGCGTGATGTCCTCGGCATCGTGGTCGTTCCGCAAGAGCCAGCGCGCGAGGTTGTAGCCCGCCTTCATGTGGGGCAAAACGAGCTTCTCGAACGACTCGCCTCGATGCGGCAACGCCTCTCCCCAGTGTCCGGGTCGGTCGTGCGACCAGGACACCGGCGGCTTTATTCCGGTCAGAGCGCAGCCGAGCAGGGCCACCGGCCCAGGCGGGGTGTTCCTCAGCGAATCTGCCGAAGGAGGTCGGGGCAAGGGTGCCGCGGGCCGCTTCGGTGAGCAGCACCCAGCTGACCGAGACCGCGATGGCCCTGATTACCCGGTCGATCTCACCGCGACATCAGCACCGGAATGCCGGCCTCGCGCAAGACCGTCCGTGTGACCCCGCCGAACATCCATTCGCTCAGGTGGGAGTGGCCATAGGCGCCCATGACCAGCAGATCGGCCCCGAAATCGGCGGCCCGCGAGAGCAGCACGTGGCCCACGCCTTCTCCGCCGGACGACAGCCGCAGCACCTCCACCGTCGTTCCGTGGCGCGCCAGGTGGCGCGCGATGTCCGCCCCCGGCTCCTGTCCGTGGCCGGGATGGCGCTGAGGGTCGACCACGAGAAGCTCGACCGCTTCGGCCCTCACCAGAAGAGGCAGCGCGTCCGCCACAGCGCGGATGGCCTCGCGGCCGGCGTTCCATCCCACGACGATACGGCGGACGCGGGTTGCGGTGCCGTGCGGCGGGAACATGATGACCGGGCGGGCGGAGGTCAGGACGAGCGACTCGGCGAAACCGGCAGTGCCGGCCACCTGGGTCGCAGGCGCCGACCGAGCGATCACCGCCAGGTCCGCGTAATGCGCGTGCTCGGCCACGTCGCTGCTCAAGCACGAGACCGCTCTCCACTCGGAGCGGATCCGTTGACGGCGGACGATCTCCTCGAACAGGACCCGGTGCTCCGCCTCGATTCCTTCGACTCGCGCTCGGTGCGCCTCGATCACGCCCTGCATTCCCGTGCCGCGGGCGAACGACTCCGACGGAGTCATGGGGGACTCGGGCTGGATGAATACTCCGATGAGGTGCGCG
>DASQAS010000172.1:0-20931 GCA_035635635.1 Myxococcales bacterium
ACGTAGCCGCCGCAGGAGGCGAAGCTCTTGCTCAGCGTGCCCATCCAGAGATCGACGTCCGCCCGATTCACGCTGAAGTGCTCGCCGATGCCCGCGCCGGTCTTGCCCATCACGCCGATGGAATGCGCCTCGTCGACCAGCATCAGGCAGCCGTACTTCTTCTTCAGCTCGATGAACTTCGGCAGGTCGGGCGAATCGCCGTCCATCGAGTACACGCCCTCGACGGCGATGAGCACGCGGCGGTAGTGGGCGCGGAGCTGCTGGAGCTGCTTCTCCAACGCGCGCCAGTCGTTGTGCGGGAATGGCCGCCGCTTGGCGCCCGAGAGCTTGGCGCCCGCCAGGATGCAGTCGTGGGCGAGCGCGTCGTGCAGCACCAGGTCGCCGTCCTTCACCAAGGTCGCGATGGTGGTGACGAACACGCCGTGGCCCGAGACGGTGACGATGCTGTCCTCGGTGCCCAGCAGCGCCGCCAGCTCCTGCTCCAGCTCGCGGTGCAGCGGCTTCTCGCCCGATGCCACCCGGCTGGCCGAGACGCTGGTCCCGTAACGCGCCACCGCCTCCTGCGCCGCGCGGGTCACGTTCGGGTCGCCCGACAGGCCCAGGTAGTTGTAGCTGGCCCAGTTGATCATGGTCCGCCCACCGATCACCGAGGTGTCGTTGGTGACCCGCTCGTGCACGTTGAAGTACGGGTTCTTGAGCCCGAACGCGGCGGCGAGGCCGAAACGCTGCTCCAGCTCCTGGACCTCTGGGAACTGGTCGATCCGGTAGGTCGCTTCGTCTACCGGCGGCGGCTTGGGCGCCGTCTCCGCCGGAACCGGCTTCACCGGCGCCGGGGCCGCGCGGCCGATCAGGAAGCGCGGGTCGCGGTGCTTGAACTCGCCCTGTACGCCTCTCGCGACCGCCAGCACCTGGCCCCCGGCGGACTGCAGCACGATGGTGCCGCGCACCTCGTCGCCGGCGCTCTGCTCCAGCGTCAGCGAGGCGCGCACCGGTCCCTCGCCGAGCGGCGCGAGCTGCACGTACTCCTCGATGCCCACCGGGAAGCCCGCGCGCTGCAGGTGCGACCAGGCCCAGTATGCGGCGAGCTGGAACGCGCCATCGAGCGCGAGCGGATCCACCGTCCACTCGGAACGCCGGGGCTGGCGGATCCAGTCCGCGGGCTTGCTGGTGCGCACCCAGCCGACGATCCCCTGCGGAGAGATCTGCTCGATGGACTGGATGGCCTGCATCCGCGGGCCGTGGAACGTGAACCCGCCGTAGAACTCCTCCAGCGTCATCGGCAGCTCGGGCGCGCCGGACGGCGGCGGAGCGGGAAGGGCGGAGCTCAGCGCCGGCCCGACGTCCGCGGCGGGAGTGGCGAACGCGGTGTAGGCCGGCGGCCGGGAGAAGGCCCGGGTCGCGCCGGCCGGCGCCGACGAGAGCGAGACCGCCAGCTCGCCCGAGCCGCTGACCGAGACCGTGAACTGCGCCGCGTCGGCGATGCGGATCGGCTGCCGGAGGCGGAAGTCGCGCACCAGAAGCGGGGCTCCTGGCGTCCCGCTGGCCTCTGCGGCCGCGTACGCGGCGGCGTCGAGGGCAGCCGACAGCGGCAGCACCGGCTGGCCCGCGAGCTGATGGTCCTCGAGATAGGGGTGGTCCGCGCGGGAGACGTGCAGGCGCAGCCTGTGGGCGATGCGCCGCGCCGGCTGCTCGTGCGAGAGCAGGATGGGTCCCGTCCAGCCCCCGCGCAGCGCACCCACGAACGCCGCCATGCCGGCGGCGTCGTCGATGAACGGCACGCCCTGCTCCGAGAGCGCGGCGCGCGCCAGCGGCGGGATCTTCGCCACCATCGCGGTGCCTTCCCAGGGCGGATACTCCAGCGACGCGGCGCGGACGCCGGGGCGCTTGCGCGCGAGCGACGAGATGGCGTGCGAGAGCGCCGCGTTGGCGGCCGCGTACGAAGTCTGCCCGGCGTTGCCGAAGCGGCCCGCCCAGCTCGCGATGCCGATCACGGTGCGGAGGGGATCCTGCGCGGTGGCCAGCATGGCTCCCCAGAAGCCGCTGACCTTGGTGGCCAGCACGCGCTCGACGGACTCTTCGCTGGTTTCGGCGACTGCGCCGTCCTCGGTGATGCCCGCGGCGTGGACGACGGCCGTGAACTTGCCGAGCCTGGCCCGGGCCTCATCCAGCGCGGGCCCGGCGGGACGCGTCACGTCCCAGCGCACGAACACCGCTCCGGCTGGCAGCGACGCGGGCGGGGTGCGGCCGGCGAGCGCCACCGCGGCGCCCTTGTCGGCCAGCGCCTGCGCGAGCTTGAGCCCGATGCCGCGGGTGCCACCGGTGACCAGCACCACGTCGCCGGCTCCCAGCTCCAGCGGATTGCCTTTCGACGCCGGCACGAGGTCCGGCTCGAAGCGCTGACCGCCCCTCCAGCGCACTTCGGGCGCAGCGTTGCCGGAGCGGAGCTCCGCGAACAACGCCTGGGCCAGCTTGGCGACACCGTCCTCGACGCGCAGCTCGATCGCCTTGACCAGCTCGTCGGTCCGCTCGCGCGCCAGCGCCTTGGCATATCCGGCGAGCGCGGCGTCCATCTCGTCGATGCCCGCGGTGGCGACCACGAAGAGGCCCCCGGCTCCCGACGCGGATTGGGCCCGCGCGATCCGGTGCGCTTCCAACAGCGCGCCGAAGCCGGGCGCGAGGTCCGTGTCGCCGCGGCCGAGCGGCGATAGATGGATGACTCCGCCGATCCCGTCCAGCGGGTCGGTGGGCTCGCCGATCACGGCGTCGTGGCCCGCATCTTCGAGCAGCTTCGCCAGCGCGTCCGCCACCCCGAGCGTGTCGCGCGTCAACAGGAGCCGCTTCGGGAGCGGATCCTCGGCCGCGGCGGCGCCCAGCGGCGCCTCGACGAACGCCGGGGAGAACGGCCGCAGCTCGCGTCCCTCGCTCGCCATCTCGCCGAGGATGGGCGAGAGGACGGGCGCGATCGGCGCATGCGGCTGGGCAACCGCGCGCTCCAGGTGCTCGATCACGTGCTGGACCGTGGTCTGCGGTCCCAGGAGGCTGCGCGGCAGCCCGCCCGCGCCGGGGAACACCTTGTTCACGTCGCTGTCCAGCTCCACCGTCATCAGCGAGTCGAACCCGAGGTCGCCCGCCAGCGTCTGCGTGGGCTTGATCGCTTCCTGCGGGAACGCGCTGATGCGCGCGATGGAAGCGAGGATGGTCTTCGCCACCCGGTCGTCGGCGGGCTTCGGCGCGGCAGCGACGGGGAGCGGCGCCGGAGCGGGCGCCGGACCGGCGACGGGTGCAACGGCCCGCTGCGGAATCTGCGCGAGCGCCGGAAGCTGCGGCAGCGCGACGCCCTTGCCGGCAAGAGCCGCGGCTTGCTGCTCCAGGACCTTGGCTTGCTGCTGCAGCAGAGCGACTTGTTCGCGGAACAGCGCGACCAACGGATCCATCTGCGTCATCTCCTCCGCCCTGGACGGCAGCCGCAGCGGCGCGGCGCGACCGGCTGCGCTCTCCACCGGCCAGTACGGGAACGTGTCGAGCGGCGAGGGCGGCAGCGTGACCAGCCGCGGCTCGCGGCCTTCGAAGAGCGCCGCGGCGTCCAGGTCGATCCCTGCCGACCAGATCTGTCCCAGGGCTGCGCACAGCTGCGCAAGCCCATCCTCTTCGCGGCTGGCGAGCGCGACGTTCACCAGCCGCTCGCTCTCGGGGACCGTGGCCCGCGCGAACGCGGTGAGCACGCCCCCCGCGCCCACCTGCACCCAGATGCGGCCGCCGAGGGTGGATGCCGAACGAAGCGCCCCGACGAAGTCGACCGGCGCGGCGGCGTGCCGGACCCAGATCTCTCGCTCGTCTCCGGCGTAGGGCTTCGCGGTAATCCCGCTGACCACCGGCATCGCCGGCGGAGCCGTTCGCAAGGCGCCGACGAGCTGGCGCATGGTGGGGGCAATCGCTTCCATCAGCGGCGAGTGGAAGGCGTGCGAGACGTCGAGCGCCGTGACCTGGACCCCTTGGGCCGCGAGGCGCTCGGAGGCGGCCTGCACGGCCGCGCTGGTGCCGGAGATCACCGTCTGGCCAGGGTGGTTCAGGTTGGCGATCGAGATTCCCTCGATCCCGCTGAGCGCCCTCGCCACGGCCTCGGCGGAAGCGGCGGCGCTCGCCATCGCTCCCGGGTCCGGCAGCCGCAGATCGAGCATTGCCAGCCCGCGCTGCGCCACCAGCCGGATCGCGTCCTCGGCCGAGAGGATCCCGGCGGCCGCCGCGGCGGCAAACTCGCCCAGGCTGTGTCCCAGCGCCAGGTCGCCGCGAACGCCGAGCTTCTCCAAGAGGCCGTGCAAGGCAAGGCCGACCGCGGCCATCGCGGGTTGGCAGACCTCGGTGGCCGTCAGCCGCTTCTCGGCCTCCGCCGAAGGCTCGGCGTAGAGGAAGCTCCGCAGCGATCCGCCGAGGCGCCCGTGCAGATCGGAGATGGACTCGTCCAGCCGATCGAGCCGCGCGCGGAAAGCCGGGATCTGCTCGTACGCTTCGCGCAGGAGCCCGACGCGCTGGGCCCCCTGGCCGGGGAAGAGCAGGCAGATCGCTTTCGCGTCGAACGGCCCCTGTGCGAACACCGCGCCGGGCAGGAGCTGCACTGGCGCGGAGGGAGCCGGCGGCGCCATCGGGTCGGTGCCCGTCTCCTTGCGGCTCTCGAGCGCCTCTGCGCAACCGAGCAGCTTCTCGCCCAGCGATTCGAACGAGTCCGCCACCACCGCCAGCCGCGCTTCGGCGTGTGCCCGCAGCGAGAGCGTCCAGGCGACGTCCGCGAGCGTGGTCCCTTCGCGCTGCAGGGCCGGCAGCGCCGCCGCGAGCTGCCGCGCGGCCTTCGCCACCACCGCTCCGCGCGCCCCGGCGATCAGGAACAGCTCGGCGCGCGCCTTGCGCGGCGCGGGCAGGCGCCGCCGCGGCTGGGCGGCCTGCGGCGATTCCTCGAGCACCAGGTGGGCGTTGGTCCCGCCGAATCCGAACGAGCTGACGCCCGCGCGGCGGGGCGCCCCGTTGGCCTCCCAGGCCATCTCGCTTCGCGGCAGGAAGAAGGGTCCGGTCGAAAGCTCCAGCTTCGGGTTCTCCTCGGAGACGCCCGGCTGCGGCGGCAGCTTGCGGTAGTGCAGCGCCAGCGTGGCCTTGATCAGGCCGGCGATTCCCGACGCAGACATGGTGTGCCCGATGTTGGCCTTCACGCTGCCGAGCGCGGTGCGCGCGCCGTCGCGCGCCGTCCACCCGGCCTCCTCGAAGAGCTGGCGCAGGGCGCCCACCTCGACCACGTCGCCCACGATGGTGGCCGTGCCGTGCGCCTCCATGTATCCGAGCGTGTGCGGCGGGACGCCCGCGTCGCGGTACGCCATCCGCAACGCGTCCAGCTGTCCGCCCTGGCGCGGCGTCATCGGCCCATCGCTCTTGCCGTCGTTGTTGGCCGCCGCGCCCTTCACCACCGCGTAGATGCGGTCGCCGTCGCGCAGGGCATCGTCCAGGCGCTTGAGGATCACCGCGCCGGCGCCTTCGCCCATCACGAAACCGTCGGCCTGCGCGTCGAAAGGACGGCATTCGCCGCGGCGGGAGATCGCGCCGATGCGGCTGAAGCTGACCAGATTGTCGGGCAAAAGGTTCAGGTACACGCCGCCGACGATCGCCAGATCGATCAGCCCGCCGCGCAGGTTGACGATGGCCTGCTGCGTGGCGACCAGCGCCGACGAGCACGCCGCGTCGATGGCGAGGGCGGGACCGCCCAGGTCCCAGGTCTGCGCCACGGTAGCCGCCGCCATGTTGAGCAGGCTGCCGGCCATGGAGAACGCGCGCATCGGCACCACGCGCTCGATCAGCCCGTCGCGCAGCGCCTCGGCGTCGGCGCCCGGCAGCGCGCGCCCGAAGGCGCCGTCGAAGAGCTGCATGGCGCGCACGCGCGAGAGCAGGATCTCCTTGTGCTCGGAGACGCTGGTCCCCACGAACACGCCCGCCCGTGTGCGCTCCCAGGCGCGCCTTTCGTACCCCGCGTCCTGCAACGCCGCGCGGACGCAGTCGAGCATCAGCCGGTGCTGCGGGTCGGTAACCTGGATGCGGCGGGGAGCGATCCCGTAGTGCAGCGAGGCGAACTCGCGCAGCTCCTCGTCGTCGAGGTACGCCCCCTTGTCGATGTAGGCCTTGTCCGGGATCCGGGTGGTGGGATCGAAGAAACGCGAGTGATCCCAGCGCGAAGAAGGAACGGGTCGGAAGGCGACCGTGCCGGTACGGATCAGCTCCCAATACTTCAGTGGGTCCCGGGCCTCGGGGAATCGGCACCCCAGCCCGACGATCGCAATCTCCAAACCGCCCTCCAGATCGACTGCCGAGCCCCGTGCTTACGAGACTCTGATGCTTTACGTCAAGACGCGTTCCGCAGGTTTACTTCGACCTTTTGCGCACGCTTCCGGCCACCTGCGATATACGGCGGCGCATGCGTGTGCTGCTGACCGGAGGTTCAGGCTTTCTGGGCTCATTTACCGCCGAGCAACTGGCGGCGGACGGACACATCGTCCGGGCCCTGGTCCGCCCGCGCAGCGACAAGACAGTGCTCGAAAAGCTCCCCGGCGTCGAATTTGCTGCCGGCGCGATCGAGGACGCCGCCTCGCTGATTCCGGCGGCCGAAGGCGTGGACGCCGTCGTGCACGTCGCGGGCATCGTCAAGGCCCGCAGGCCGGAAGACTTCTTCCAGGTCAACGCGCAGGGGACGAAGAACCTGCTCGACGCCGCCATCCAGCGCGGAGTCCGACGTTTCGTGTACGTGTCCTCGCTGGCGGCAGTTGGTCCCAGCGTGGACGGGACGCCTGTGCCCGATGACGTCGAGCCGCGGCCGGTCACGCACTACGGCCGCAGCAAGCTGGAAGCGGAGCGCGCGGTGCTGGCGGCGAAGGACCGGCTGCATGCAACCGTGCTGCGCCCGCCGCTGATCTACGGGCCGCGCGATCGCGAGACGCTGGCGTTCTTCACCTCCGTGCGCAACGGGGTCCTGCCGATGACCGGCGACGGGAGCAACACGCTCAGCGTGGTGTACGTGGCGGACTGCGCCGCCGCGATCGTGCGCGCGCTGTCGGCGGAAGGGGCGCCGTCGGGACGCGCATACTTCGTCGACGACGGCGCGATCTACGTCTGGCGCGACGCGCTCGCGGAGATCGAGAGCGCGCTCGGGCGCCGCGCCTTCGTCCGCTTCGGCATGCCGCTCGGCGTGGTGAAGGTGGCCGCGGCCGCGACCCAGCTCTGGGGGAAGGTGACGAACACCGCCCAGATGCTCACGCTGGACAAGGTGAACGAGCTGACCGCGCCGCACTGGGTCTGCTCCGGCGCGGGCGCGCGCCGCGATCTGGGCTGGGAACCGAGAGTGCAGTGGGCGGCCGGCGTGCAGGAGGCCGTGAAGTGGTACCGGGCGCAGGGCTGGCTCTGAAGCCCGGCGGCTAGCGCAGGAGACGCAGGCGTGGAGGCGAGACCACTCCATCCGCTTCCTCCCAGCGGACCGGTGCGCGCGCTTCCCGCACGTCCCTCCCCGAGCGGAGGACGAACGCCTCGAAGTGATCGGCGAAGATGTTCCCCTTCGCGCCGATGGCGCGGTTGATCGCCTTCGCGACCCGGATCGAGAGGCCCTGCATCCCGCGCGAGAGCGATCGGTTGTTCTCGGCCTCGGCGATCAGGTGGAGTTGCTCGTTCAGGCGGCCGACCGCGATCACGTGCAGGCCGTGGAGCTCGCGCCCCTCCTGCAGCGCGTCGAGGATCGCAGCGCGAACCCTGGCGTTGCCGGGCTGCACGTGCTCGGAGAGCCGCAGGATGACGTGGAGCGCCGTGCGCGCAGCGAAGCGGGGCCGCGCCTTGTGCGACACCAGCGCGCGGTCTCCCTTCGGCTTGCGGCCCGCTCCAGGCCGGGCTCCACCCCAGTTGGGGCTGTGTCGTTTGAGACGGCCCGCCATTCCTTCGCTAAGCCGCGAACTGCCGGTCCGGCAGGAGTCGCGCGATGGTGTCGCGCAGGTCCCGCACGGTCCGGATCTTCGACAGCTCCTCGTCGGGGATCCGTACCCCGAGCTTTTCCTCGAAGTAACTGACAAGCTCCATGATCGCCACGGAATCCATCCCCAGCGAGGCGATCACCGTGTCCGACTTGAGGTCGGGGAGCCGGCGGTTGTCCACCTCGAACGCTGCCTGCTTGAACATCTCGACCACGTCGATGCGCTCCGCCATCCTCACCCTCCGAACAACTTGCGGACCTCGTGCCGCGCGCGTCCCACCCAGGAGAGCGCCAGGTGCCTGGCGACGGCCAGGCGGGTGCTGCCGCCGCGCCCGGCCTTGCCGATGCTTCCGTTCAGGTACTGCTCGCGCGTCTTGCGGCGCTGCAGCTTTCCCGAGGAGGTCTTGGGCAGCGTGCCGGGCGGAACCACCACGATGTCCGCGACGGAGAGCTGCAGCTCCTCGCCGACCCGGGCGACGATCCTTGCCTTCAGCGAGGCGGGATCGTCCGCGCGCGCCTCGACGGCGACGACGATCTCCTCCGACGCCGGTCCAGGGCGGGTAAAGACCACCGAGCTTCCCCGGCGGACGCCCGGCGTCTCGTCGACCAGCCACTCGATGACCTGAGGATGGTAGTTGCGTCCGTTGACGATCAGGATGTCCTTGATCCGGCCCGAGACGAAGACCTCGCCAGCGTCGAGGTACCCGAGGTCTCCGGTTCGCAGCCATCCATCGCGGAAGGCCGCCTTGGTCGCCTCGGGGTTCTCCCAGTAGCCGGACGTGACGCTCGGTCCTCGGAAGCAGAGCTCGCCCACCTGCCGGTCGGGGAGGATCCGGCCCTCCTCGTCCTGCACCGAGATCTCGTGGCCCGGGAAGGGCCGGCCGCAGTTCACCACCTCGAGGACGGCGGCGCCGTTGGTCACGGGCGTCGCCTTCGCGTCGCCGTGGTAGCGCTCGGCGTCGATGCGGTCGGTCTTCATCGGCTCGTCCAGCGAGACGAAGGACATGGCGAGCGTGGCCTCGGCCATCCCGTAGCAGGGCAGGATCGCCTCCGGCTTCAGGCCGGAGGGAGCCATGGCCTTCACGAAGGCGCGCAGCGTCTCCGGATTGATCGGCTCGGCGCCGCAGCCGAACACGCGCATCCGGGACAGGTCCCAGCGCGCGATCTGCCCCGGCTTCGCCCGCTTGGTCGCCAGCGCGTACGCGAAGTTGGGCGCGAACGTGATGGTGCCGCGGTGCCGGTGCAGCGTCTCCATCCAGAGCGTGGCGTTCTTGATGAAGCTCAGGGTCGGGATGAACACCGCGGAGATGGGGGCCATCAGGGGCGACAGCACGAACCCGATCAGTCCCATGTCGTGGTACAGCGGCAGCCAGGAGATGGCGACGTCGTTGTTCTCCGGCCTGATCTTCAGGCCGTCGCGCACGATGCCGAGACAGTTCGCGGCCAGGCTGCCGTGCGTCACCATCACGCCCTTGGGCAGCGCGGTGCTTCCAGAGGTGAACTGGAGGAAGGCGATCTCGTCGTCCCGCAGGTCGGCGGCGGGCGGCAGCGGACCGGCCGGCTCCGCCGCCAGCGACTCGGCGGTGAGCATCTTCTCGATGCTCGGGATCCTGCCGACCGCCGACCAGAGCACCTTGCCCACGCGTTCGGTGGTCACGAGCACCCGCGGCCGGGCCACGTTCAGGATGCTGACCAGCGCATCCATGAATGCGTCCAGCTTGCCCAGGGAGATGGGCGGGTAGAGGGGCACGGGGATCATCCCGCTCCACATCGCCCCCAGAAAAGCGGGGATGAAGTGCTCACCCTCCGGCACGATCAGGGCGACGCGGTCGCCGCGGCGCAGGCCGGCGGCCGCGAAGTGGGCGGCCCGGCGTTGGGCGGCGAGGCGCAAGTCGTGGAAAGAGAGGAAGAGGTCCTCGCCTGGACCCTTCGCGCCCACGAACGTGAACCCGAGCGAGTGCTCGCCTTGGCAGGCGTTCAAGGTAGGGACGACGCCGATCATGGGCGCCCCGTGTAAACGGGGGCGGCTGCCGCAGTCAAGGAAAGTTCAGGGCCGGACCTCGAGCGGCTGGGGGCGGCGTCGCGGAGGCTGCATCAGCTTCACCAGCACCACGCCGGCCACGAAGCCGCCGATGTGTGCCCAGACCGCCACGCCGCCGGTCTCCACCGGCATCCCCAGCGTGCCGATTCCTTCCAGAAGCTGCATCACGAACCAGAAGACCAGGTAGATGAGCGCGGGAATCTCGACGAACCAGGGGAAGATGAAGATGGGGATCAGCGTGAGCACGCGCGCGCGCGGGAACGTGACCAGGTAGGCGCCGAGCACCCCCGCGATGGCCCCCGAAGCGCCCACCGTGGGCAGGTTGGAGGCGGGGCCGAGCGCCACGTGGGTGATTCCGGCGGCCGCGCCGGCGAGCAGGTAGAAGAGCAGGAAGCGCAGGTGCCCGAGGCGGTCCTCGACGTTGTCGCCGAAGATCCAGAGGTAGAGCATGTTGCCGATCAGGTGTAGCCATCCCCCGTGCCAGAACATGCTGGTGAAGAGCGGCAAGAAGCGCAGCGGATCGAACGGGTCGCCCTGCCAGTAGACGAACCGGCGGGGGATCAGGCCGTACGCGTAGACGAAGCGCTCGACCTGAGGTCCCAGCGCGAGCTCGTGCAGGAACACCAGCACGTTCACCACGATCAGCGCCACCGTCACCACGGGCGCGGTGCGCGAGCGGACGGTGTCGCGGATGGGGATCATTTCACCTCCATAACGCACCTCGGGCCGACGTGCCTGTGAGGTTGTGTTAAGCGTGCCCGATGCGGCACTTGCAGCCGTTGGCCGGATGATCGTCCTCCGCGGCGGCACTCTCTTGACCATGGACGCGCGCAGGACGGTGCGCCGGGCCGATCTGCTGGTCGACCGGGACCGCATCGCCCGGATCGGGGCTGGGCGGGCTCCGCGGCGGGCCCGGGTGATCGACTGCGCGGGCAGGATCGTCATTCCCGGCCTGGTCCAGGCGCACGTGCACCTCTGCCAGGCGCTCTTCCGCAACCTGGCGGACGGACTTCCTCTGCTGGAGTGGCTCTCCCTGCGGATCTGGCCGCTGGAGGCGGCGCACGACGCGCGGTCGCTGGGATTCTCGGCGCGCCTCGGCATCGCCGAGCTCTTGCTCGGAGGCACCACCTCGGTCCTCGACATGGCGACGGTGCGCCACACCGAGGTCGTCCTGCGCGCGGCCGAGGACAGCGGCATCCGATACGCCGGCGGCAAGTGCCTGATGGATGCCGGTCCGGGACCGCTTCGGGAGGACACCCGCGAGGCGCTGCGGGAGACGCTGCGCCTGGGACGCAAATGGCACGGCGCGGCCGGCGGGCGGATCCGCTGGGCGCTCTGCCCCCGGTTCGTGCTGTCCTGCAGCCTGGGGCTGCTGCAAGAGGTGCGCGCGCTGAGCGAACGCGAGGGCTGGTTGGTGCACACGCACGCCAGCGAGAGCAGGGCGGAGGTAGAGGCGGTCCGCGACCACACCGGGACGGACAACGTCGCGTACCTTGATCGGATCGGGCTCTGCACGTCCCGCACCGTGCTCGCGCACTGCGTTCACGTGAGCCCGGGGGAGATCCGGATCCTGGCGCGGTCCGGGACGTCGGCCGTTCACTGCCCTGGAGCGAACCTCAAGCTGGCCAGCGGGATCGCGCCGGTTCCGAAGCTGCTGGCGGAAGGCGTCAACGTCGCGCTGGGAGCGGACGGAGCCGCCTGCAACAACACGCTCGACGCGTTCCACGAGATGCGCCTGGCGGCGACACTGCACCTGCTGGAGGCGGGCGCGCCCGCATTGCCGCCGGCGGAGGTCCTGGCCATGGCCACGATTCGCGGCGCCCGGGCGCTGGGGCTTGCGGACGAGATCGGTTCGCTCGAGGAGGGCAAGAAGGCGGACATCGCGGTGGTCGACGTTTCGGGTCCGCATTGCCAGCCGGCCGGTCCGGATCCGCACGGCACGCTGGTCTATTGCGCGCGGGCGTCCGACGTCACCGACGTGATCGTGGATGGCCAGGTGGTGGTGCGGGGCCGGCGGTTGCGGAGGCTGGATGCCGAGCGGCTGGCCGCGGCGGCAAGCGCCGAGGCGCGGCGGCTGCGCGCGCGGGCGTACCTGACTGGAATTCATCTCAAGAAATGAGCTCGCGAATGTTCGTGCTAAGGCGTAGCCGCTATCCGGCCTTCGGCCGGCGCGGCTAGAGAGACGCTGAATCGACCCGATCCGCCAGCTCGCGCAGGTCCTTCACCACCAGGTCGGCTTCTCCGGGCCGCGAGTGCGGCCGCTGCACGAACACGCAGGTCAGCCCGAGTGCGCGCGCGGTCCGGTGGTCGTAGTCGGCGTAGGCGGAGACGTGCCACCAGTCGCGACCCGGCTGGACGCCCATCCGCTCGGCAGCCAGGCGCCAGAGGTCAGGATCCGGCTTGTACTTCCGGGCGTCCTCCGCGCAGATCCAGCCGTCCAGGGCGAATCCGAGCTGCTTCTCGATCGCCGGCCGGTGGGCCTTGTCGCTGTTGGTGATGGCGGCGCAGCGAGCGACGGTTCGCAACCGCCGCAGGGCCGCGGGGGAGTCCGGGAAGAGCGGCCAGGACCCGGCTGCCGCGCCGATTCGCCCGGCTTCGTCCGGTTTCAGCCCGAGCTCGTCGACCAGCGATTGCGCCACGATCGCCGCGTACGTCTGAAATCCCTGCTGTTCCAGCGCCCCCTGCCGATCGATGATGCGGTCGAAGGCATCTTCGGGCATCCTGCCTCCGAGGGCCTCCCGCAGGCCGCGCCGCCAGTCGAGGATGGTCCCGAAGACGTCGAATGTGAGCAGCGAGATTGACATGGTGCCGGCAGTTTGGCACGGAAGCCCCGTGCAGCCCCGGATGAAGTTCTGTCCGAACTGTGCGAGCCCCCTGGTGCCCCGCATCACGGAGGAGCGCACCCGGCTGGCCTGCTCCAGCGAGACCTGCGACTACGTCTTCTACGACAACCCCGCGCCGGTGCTGGCGGCGCTGGTCGAGCACGGCGCGACGGTCCTCCTGGTGCGCAACAAGGGCTGGCCGGAGAAGTGGTACGGGCTCGTCTCGGGCTTTTTGGAGAAAGGCGAGTCGCCGGAGGAGGGCGTCCTGCGCGAGGTGAAGGAGGAGATCGGGCTGAAAGGGGAGATCGTCTCGTTCATCGGCGCGTATCCGTTCGCGGAGATGAACCAGGTGATCCTCGCGTACCACGTGCGGGGGCACGGAGAGATCGTGATCGGCGACGAGATCGCCGGCGTGAAGGCGGTGCCTCCCGACAAGCTGAGGCCGTGGCCGCTGGGCACCGGCCAGGCCGTCCGCGACTGGCTCGCTGCCCGCGGCGGGCTCGGTCCCACGGTCGCGTGAACGTCCGCCTGGCTTTCCTGATGACGCTCGCGGCGGCGCCCGCGCTGGCGGTCGATGCGTTCGAGATCCAGATCTACGACGGGTCGGCCGACGCGCCCGGACAGGCCGGGCTGGAAGTGCACCTGAACCAGCCCAAGGGCGGTCCGCTGCACTTCACGCTCGAGCCCTCGTACGGCATCACCGAATTCTGGGAGCTGGGCGGATACTTCCAGACCGCGGACGGCAAGTACGAGGGCGTGAAGCTGCGCAGCAAGTTCGTCACGCCGGAGTCCTTCTCCACGAGCTTCCGCCTCGGCCTGAACTTCGAGCTCTCGCGCATCCCCAACGAAGGATGGGGCGGGGAGATCCGGCCGATCCTGGCCTTCGAGAACGAGCGGTTCCTGGTGGCGGTGAACCCCATCGTCAGCTTTCCGGCCGCCTTCGAGCCCGGCGCGATGGCCAAGGTGAAGTTCTGGGTGATGGGCGCGGGGCTCGAGTACTACTGGGCCCCGGCCGACAGCCAGCAGTACCTCTACGAGACCGTGGACCTGTTCGGCGTGAAGGACGTGGAGGTGAACCTCGCCCTCGGCCAGGGTCTCACCTCCGAGAGCCAGTCGCTGATCTTCAAGATGATCCTCGGCTACGCCTTCTGACAGGTCAGGCTGCTGGTTTCGAACCTGCGCGGCGATTTTCGAGGATCTTCAGGAAAGAGCGCCCGCGGAGCTCGTCGATCGTCAGCCCGGTCTGCAGCGCCTCCTGCTCGGTCAAGGCGCCGCAGTTCACGCCGCGAAGGAAGAAGTTGAGCAGCCCCTGGCCGGTGGCGGCGTCGTCGAAGGTATCGCCGTGCAGCGTGGCCTGCGCCGCCTTGCCGATGAAGTTCTTCAGCCGATCGGTGGTGGCGGGCAGGCTCTTCTGGAAGAAGGCGTAGACGGTGCCGTAGCGGCTGGGGAGCTGGGCCGGGTGAAGGTCCCAACCCTGGTAGAAGCCGTTGGCCAGCGAGTGGCGGATGTCGTCGGCGTGCAGCCGCCAGGCGAGGTGGATCGCGCGCAGGTTCTCACGCTTCTGGTCCTCGCTCAGCGAGTCGCCCTTGTGCGGCGCGACCGGCATGGTGGTGGTCGCGCCGTCCGAGAGGAACACTCCGGTGCCGGCGTAGGCGACCTTCATCATGTGCTTGGCGAAGTCGCAGGCGGGATGGCGCATCGCCTGGTACGCGGCCGTGATGTCGCAGGCTGCCGTGTAGTCGTAGGTCCCGAAGTGCGCTCCGGTCATGCGGCCCTCCGCCGCCCGGAGCAGCCGCGGCAGCATCGAGGCGCCGTCGTGATCGAGGATGGACTGGGTGGTCTCCACCATGCACTCCAGCTTGAGCGATCCCTTGGAGAGACCCAGCTTCGGTTCCAGCGCTTCGAAGGCGGCGATCAGGATGGAGACCTGCTCGGGCGCGGTGATCTTCGGCAGGGTGACCACGAAGTTGGGCGACAGCTTGCCGCCCAGTTGGCTGAGGAAGATGTCCAGCGTGCGTAGCGCCCGCGGCGCCAACTCGCCGCTCAGCGACTTGATGCGGATGCCGATGAACGGGCTCAGCGTTCCGTTCTTCAGTCCCTTCGCGCACTCCTGCGCGGCCTGCGCGGCGTGGCCGTCCTCCTCGGCGTCGCCGCGGATGCCGTAGCCGTCCTCGAAGTCGATGCGGAAGTCCTCGACCGCCTCCCGCTTCAGCTTGTCCTGCACGCGGGCGTAGATGGTCTCCGCCAGGCCGGATTCGATCCCGATGCCTTCCGCGAACGCGGAGGGGTTGGGAGCGTATTGCGCCAGCGCCTTGAGCGCCAGGTCGCCCAGCTTCTTCGGCGTATCGCTCTTGAAGAGGTGCGAGCCGCCGTACACGGTGTGGACCGGCTGCCGCGTCCCCGACTCGCCGGGGTACAGCCGCGCGAATGCCTCGTGCTGCACCTTCAGGCGCCCCGTCAGGTCGCGCAGGATCCGATCGGAAAGGGTGGTCTGGGCCATGCGCTCTCTCTATCAACTTCGCCGCACTGCGGCATCCCCGCCGCGGGGGCTCGTCTCCGGGAGGGCCTCGTTTTCGGCGGTCTCGTTTTCGGCCGGTCTCGTTTTGCGACCTGCTCGCCCCGGGGCGAGTTAACAAATGAACAGGCGCATCGGGCGCGAGGTGCCATCCCAGGCACGGTCTCGGAGGCGGGGCGAAAAAAAAAATTACTTTTTTTCACAGGCGTCTCGGCTGGGTCCTGGGGAGGGCCGGAGGTGTCGGCTTTGAGCCACGCGGGACCGGACTCCTTCGCTCCCCGATTCACCCTCCCGCAGCAAACCTCGCCGCGATTCGGCCGACCTCCGCGAGCACCGAGTTGCGCTGGTCCAGCGGAGACTCGGAGCCTGCATAGAAGGCCGCGACGAGGATCGGCTTGCCTTTGTTCCCTGGCCAGGCGGCCGCGACGTCATTCGTTGCGCCGCCGGGTCCGGTGCCCGTCTTGTGCCCGACGCGCCACGCTTGCGGAAGCCCCGCGGGGATCGCATCCTCCGCTACGTCCACCTCTCCACCGGCAACTACAACGCGAGCACCTCGCGGCTGTACACCGACGTGGGCCTGCTCACCTGCGCGGCCGGGATCGGCGACGACGTCAGCGAGCTCTTCAACGCCCTCTCGGGCTTCGCGCGGCCGCGCTACAGCGAGCTGGCGGTCGCGCCCGAAGAGCTCGCGCCGAGGCTCCTGTCCCTGATCCGCGAGCAGGCGGATCGGGCCCGGGCCGGGAAGCCCGCGCGCGTCTTCGGGAAGATGAACGGCCTGGTGGACGTCGAGATCATCGAAGCCCTCTACGTCGCGTCCCAGGCGGGAGCGCAGATCGACCTGGAGGTGCGCGGGATCTGCTGCCTGAAGCCGGGTGTGAAGGGGCTTTCGGAGCGGATCCGCGTCTTCTCGGTGGTCGGCCGGTTCCTCGAGCACAGCCGCGTCTTCGTCTTCGGGCCCGAGGGCGAAGAAGAGGTCTTCCTCTCCTCCGCCGATTGGATGCCGCGCAACCTCCACCGCCGGGTGGAGCTGATGTTCCCGGTGAAGCACCCCGAGCTGCGCCAGCGCCTCCGCCGCGAAGTTGTGGAGCCTGCCCTCTCCGACAACTACCGTGCCCGCGAGTTGGACGCCTCCGGCATCTACCGCCGCCGCACCCCGGCCCCGGGCGAGCCCGAACGGGACGCGCAGCACACGGTCCTGGCGGCCATCCAGCGCCGCTCCTTCCACGCCACCTGAGCCTTTGCCCCGCATAAATCTTGATGCGCCGAAGAGTCGTGGTCCAATCGGGAGATGGCCCTGGTTCGCCTCGCAGGAGGGATCGTCTGGCGAGAAGCTCCGGAAGGCGCGCGGGTCGCGCTGATCCACCGCCCGCGCCAGGCCGACTGGAGCCTGCCAAAAGGCCGCATCGACGAAGGGGAGACCTGGGAAGAGGCGGCCGTGCGCGAGGTCGAGGAGGAGACCGCCTGCGAGGCGAGGATCACCTCGTTCGCTGGCGCCGCCATCTACGTGCCCCGCCGCGTGCCCCGGCTGGTCCTCTACTGGAACATGGCGCTGCAGCGCGAGGGGCGCTTCGAGGCGGGCCGGGAAGTGGACGAGTTGCTCTGGGTCGCGCCGGGCGAGGCGCTGGAGCGGCTCGATCAGGAGGGTGAACGCAGGCTGGTCCGGCGAGCGGCGTCGCGGGCCGCCAGCGGGGAGGCCCTGGCGGCTCCGTTCGGAGCCCCTGCCGAGCTTGCGGCGGCACGGGCCGAAATCGTCCGGCGCGTTCTGGCCCTTTCCGCGGAGGACGGCGGCGCCGGCCTCGGACCGGCGCTGGAGCTCCTCGACGTCGCGGAGGAGGCGTTCGCGCGGGGAGCGGCGCGGGAGGGATCGGCGCTGGTGGCAGAGGCGAGGCGGTTGAGCCTGCTCTCGCTCGAGGAGCCCGAGCTCTCGCTGCGGGCGCGCGCGCTGCGCGAGGAGAGCCGTGCGCTTTCGCCTTGGCAGCGTCGCGCCATCCGCAAGCTGCTGCCGGCCGACGAGTCGCCGTCGCCGGAGGCGGTTCACCTTGCTGCCGAGCTCCGCGATCGCGGGCAGCAAGGGAGCGCGTGGTCGTCGCGGATCGCGCCGCTGTTCGGCGTGGCAGCGCTGGTCGCGCTCGGGGTCTGCTTCCGGTTCATCCCTCGCGCCTCGCGGCAGGGCGCGTTGTGGGCGGCGGTCTGCGGATCATTGGCGGGCGCTGCCGTCGCATTGCTGCTCTCCTGGCGGTCCGATCCAGGATGATTCGGGACGGGGGCCGGTAGCCCAAAGCCCAGGCCGCGCCGGCGCACGGGCGGTCGCGAAAACGACACACAATTGCGACCGACATTCCTCGGATCCGTCCCACCGTGGAAGGCCGGGCCCTCCGCCTCTGTAAAGACGACGACCAGGACGGACGGCACGACCGCGAGGACGACTGAAGCGGCGAAAAAGAGCGCTCCTTTTCGCGCTCTCCGTCATCTTCTTGCCGAGATGCCGGCCCGGACCGGTCGGGATAGCTTCGTGCTCTCCGGGTTCGGGATGGCCCGCAGCGTGGGTCCAACGGTGACGAGTTGTGAGGCGGTGAAGGCCAAGGTCATGATCCAGATCAAGAACATGGCAGCGGGGTAGACCCAGTCACGCATCAATCCAGCCATGGCGGAACGATGCCGGGGCGCATCGTGCGATGAAGTGAAAAGCCAGGCCGCGTTGTTCCGTAGACGCATGTGTCGCCCTCCTTCGGGAAACGAGGGTAACCAGGAGGCAGCGACCGGGAGTTGCGTTCTCTGGGCCGAAACTTTCCGTTTGTTGCAGGAGGTGGGACGTGCATCGGTTCGACGACATCGACTTGCACATCCTCAAGGAGCTCCAGTGCGACAGCTCGCGCACCAACGTCGAGCTCGCGCGCGCGGTGGGACTGTCCCCGCCGGCGTGCCTGCGCCGGGTGCGCCGGTTGCGCAAGTGCGGTGCCATCCGCGGCGAGATGGCGGTGCTCGATCCGCGGCTGGTCGGGCCGGGGCTGACCGTGGTGGTCGCGGTGGACCTGGCGTCGGAGGGGAGCGAGGCGCTGGCAGCCTTCCGCGCCCGCGTGCTGGAGGAGAGCGCGGTCGCTCAGTGCTGGTACGTGACCGGCCGCTACGACTTCATCCTGGTGGTCCGGGTGCCCGACATTGCCGCTTACGAGGCGTTGGCACAGCGCTTGTTCGAGGCGGATCCCAACGTCAAGAAGTCCGAATCGCTGGTCGTGCTCGACGAAGTGAAGCGCGACCTCGCCGTCCCGGTCCAGGCGCGCAGCACCGGCTCGTGAACGAGCGATTTCCTCGATCACCCGCAGGCCGCTGTGATTTCGCGGCGACATCCATCGGTGGGAGCGGCTCGCACATGCCGCGATCGCTGCGTTTCCAATTTCGATCGAGAAGAGTTGTCGAATCGTTGCACGGGCAAGGAGCCGCGCTGGTAGAGTCGCTGGAACCTGGGGACGCGCATCCGACGACGCATTCGTCTCGCCGCCTTCGCAGCTCTCCTCCTCGCCCTCCTGGCGGCGAAGACGCACCTTTCGCCTCGGCAGCCCGGCGCAGTGATCCGGCCCGCGCGGGCCGAGGGGATGCGGCGGACCCGCCCGATCTGGACGCACTCGCACAACGACTACGAGCAGGCGTATCCGCTGAAGGACGCGCTCCGCTACGGGTTCCGCAGCGTGGAGGCGGACATCTGGCTGGACGGCCGCGAGCTGCGCGTCTCGCACTCCCGGGTCGCCTGGGTGGGAACGCTGCGGCAGCTCTACCTCGATCCGCTGCAGGAGCTGATCGATCGCCGCGGCTCGGTCTACGGCGACGGGCTTCCCATCTATCTCTGGATCGACATCAAGTCGCCGGAGGCCGCCCTGCGGCCGGTCCTGCGCGAGCAGCTCTCCCGCTACGCCATGCTGCGGGGTCCCGCTCCCATGGTGATCGCGGTGCTGACCGGCGACGAGAAGTCGAAAGCCGCCTACATGAAGGACCCCGCCGCGCCGTTCGCCTGCCGCGACAGCAACGATCTTCGCCGTACCGATCCCCCCGGGGATGCTGCCTGGCCCTGGTACTCGCTGCGCTGGCACGAGTACTTCGACTGGAACGGCCACGGCGAGATGCCGGCGCGCGAGCGCACGATGCTCTGGGCGCTGGTCGCACAGATCCACGCCCGCGGCAGGTCGGTACGGTTCTGGGAAACGCCGGACACCGAGGAACTGTGGTCGGAGTTGCTGGAGGCCGAGGTGGACATGATGTCCACCGACGATCTTCCCCGGCTGCGTCGGTTCCTCGATCGCCAGCAAGCGGTGGCGAACGCCGTCAGCGAGCGAGGACCGCGCCCGCCGTAGTCGGCTTGCGTTCCATCGGCCGGAACGCATGGACGCGGGTCAGGGAACGAGCGCCGCCGCGCCCACGATCCTTCCCCTGCGCAGCGAGGCGAGCACGTCGTTGGCCCGGTCGAGCGGACGCGGCGATACGCGCACGTCGAGCGGGACGCGGCCGGCGAGGGCAAGGAACTCCTCGGCGTCGTGGCGGGTGAGGTTGGCGACGCTGCGCAATACCCGCTCCTCCCAGAGCAGCCGGTACGCGAAGGAGGGAATGTCGCTCATGTGGATTCCGCCGCAGACCACCACGCCGGCCTTCCGGACCGCGCGCAGCGCCTGCGGCACGAGCGCGCCCACCGGCGCGAAGAGGATGGCCGCGTCCAAGGGTTCCGGCGGCATCTCCAGCGACGACCCGGCCCAGACCGCGCCGAGCTCCAGCGCGAGCTTCTGCGCGTCGCGGTCGCCGGGCGAGGTGAAGGCGTAGACCTCGCGGCCCTCGGCCTTGGCGACCTGCGCCACGAGGTGCGCGGCGGCGCCGAATCCGTACAGACCGAGCCGGCGGGGATCGCCGGCCATGCGCAAGGATCGGTAGCCGATCAGCCCGGCGCAGAGCAGGGGGGCCGCCTGCTCGTCGGAGTACCGTTCCGGCAGCTCGAAGCAGTAGCGCTCGTCGGCGACTGTCAGCTCGGCATATCCGCCGTCGATCTGGTAGCCCGTGAATCGCGCCCGGTCGCAAAGGTTCTCGCGGCCAGACTTGCACCACTCGCACTGGCCGCAAGTAAATCCCAGCCAGGGCACGCCGACGCGCGCTCCCTTGGCGAAGCGCGTCCCGCCCTCCTCGACGGTGCAGACGATCTCGTGGCCCGGAACCAGGGGCAGCTTGGGATCGGGCAACTCGCCCTCGGCGACATGGAGGTCCGTACGGCAGACTCCGCAGGCGCGGACGCGCAAGAGCAGCTGCCCGGGCTGCGGGCGCGGGTCTTCGAGCTCGCGCAGCTCCAGGGGCCGGCGCGCCTCGGTCAGGACCATGGCTCGCATCGGGCGACCTCGTGCTTCCGTGGAATGTATCAGACTGCAATGCCTTGGAGCCGCTTGACCGCCATTGTCGACGCATGGAGAGTGGAGCTCCACTCCCGGAGATTCAATCGCCATGAATCGGCATACGGTTGCCCGCTGGAGCCCTTGTCTGCCCGCGGTGCTGGTGGCCGCAGCATGCTCGTCGGGCGGCCCCGGTTCCCCCCGGACCG
>DASQAS010000173.1:0-11676 GCA_035635635.1 Myxococcales bacterium
CGACGTCGCCTCCCACACCTGCCGCTTCAGCGCCAGGAACGGGGCGGAGAACCGCGTCTCCACCGTGCGCGGCCGCGCCAGGTCCACGGCGAATTGGGCCTTCACCCTGCCCGGCCGCGCGGACAACACCACGATCCGGTCGGCCAGGTACAGCGCCTCCTCCGCATCGTGCGTCACGAACACGACGGTCTTGCGCTTCTGCTCCCAGAGGCGCGCCAGCGCGTCCTGCATCCGCGCCCGCGTCTGCGCGTCGAGCGCCCCGAACGGCTCGTCGAGCAGCAGGACCGACGGATCGGTCGCCAGCACCCGCGCCACCTCGACCATCTTCGACATGCCCGCCGACAGCTCCTTCGGCCAGGCCGATTCGAACGCCGAGAGCCCGATCAGCCCGAGCATCTCGTCGCTCCCGACCTTGCGCGCCTGCGGATCCTTGCCTTTGGCGAGCAGCCCGAACTCGAGGTTCTCGCGCACCGTCATCCACGGGAAGATCGACTCCTCCTGCAAAACGTATCCTCTCTGCCAGCCCGGGCCGTCGACGGGGGCTCCGGCGCACTTCACCGTCCCCCGGGTCGGGCGCAGGAAGCCCGCGAACATGCGCAGGAGCGTGGTCTTCCCGCAGCCCACCGGGCCGAGCAAGGCGAGGAACTCGCCCTCCTTCACCGAGAGGCTCAGGCCCTCCAGCGCGTGCGTCGGCATCGGGCCCGGATACGTGTACCCGACGTCCAGGGCTTCCAGGAGCGGGGCGGTCAAGCCGTCCGCCTCATCCAGCGCGTGGCCTGGGACTGGACGGCCAGCAGGATCAGGTCGAAGGCGAGCACCAGCGCCCCGACGGTCGCCAGCGCGATCAGCATGGTGGGCACGCGCGGGTACGCGCCGGCGAGCGCCAGGAGATAACCGAGGCTCGGCATCTTCGCGTCGATCAGCTCGGCCACCACGATCGTCACCCAGGCGAGCCCGACGCCGACCCGGATCCCGGCGAAGATGTGGGGCAGCGCGAAGGGCAGGACGATCTTCCGGAACGCCAGCCGCGGCGACGCTCCCAGCGAGGCGGCTGCGTCGAGGTACACCGGCGGCACCGCGCGCACGCCGTGGTGCGCACCCAGAAGAGTCACCACCGCCACGCTGCTGGCGATCAGGAGCACCTTGGAGAGCTCGCCGAAGCCGAACCAGACCACGTACAGCGGCAGGAGCGCGAGCGCGGGAGTGAAGCGGAAGAACGTCACCCAAGGGTCGGCCACGGTCTCCAACCGCCGCGCGCGGCCGGTGGCGAGGCCGAGGAGGATGCCCACCACCGACCCGAGCAAGAGGCCCGCGAGCACCCGCCGGGTGCTCACCGCCACGCTGCTGACCAGGATGTCCGACTCGATCAGGAACGTTCCCTCTTCCGCCAGGGAGCGCCAGGTGGGCAGGAGCTGGATGTTGTCCACGTAGTGCGCGCCCATCCAGATCCGGTCCGGCAACCGGCCGTGGGCGATCTGCGCCGCGATGCCGTACAGCAGCACGACCGCCAGGAGCCCGATCGCCGCGCGTCTGACCTGCAGCGCAGCCATCATCGCACCCAGCGCGTGAGGTGCGCCGTGAGCATCCGGGCCAGCGCGTCCATCGCCCATCCGGCCGCCGCCAGCGTGATCACGCCCGCGATGATCACCGCCGGGTCGGAGCGCGTCTGCATCCGCGACGACCACATGCCGCCGCCGACCAGGAGGTTTCCCATGCCGTTCTCCGCCATCAGCATCTCCGCGCCGACCGCGGTCATCCAGGCGATGGCGACGGCGTACCTCAGCCCGCCGAGCACGGCGGGGCTCGCCGCGGGGAGCAGCACCTTGGTGACCAGCAGCCGGCCGCGAGCGCCGAGCGAGCGCGCGGCGACCAGGTACCGCCCCGCGACGTCGCGCACCGCATGATAGGTCGGGATCACCGCCGTGACCGCGACCGCGTAGACGATCGGGATCAGTCGGTGCGCCTCGCTGTGGCCGAGCCAGAGCATGATGTAGGTGATGAACGCGAGCGGGGGGACCGAGCGGATCAGCACGTAGACGGAGTGCAGGTAGTCGTCGGCGCGGCGGCTCCAGCCGAGCAGCACGCCGATCAGGATGCCGAGCGGCAGGCCCACCAGAAGGCCGAACAGCACCCGCGCGGTGCTGACGAGCAGGGCATCTTGAAGGGTGACGCCTTGCTGGACCAGGGTGTCCACCTGGTCGCTCGAGCGCATCTGGTGCTGGTGATGCTCGTGGTGCATCTCGCCCGCCGGCGGCGGATTGCCGCGCACCAGGAGGGAGCCGAAGGTCTGGAGGATCTCCGGCGTGGTCGGAAGGATGTCCGGCCGCCGCAGGGCGCCGGCGACCACGGTGTAGGCGACGAGCAGGGCGACGAGCGAGGAGATCCAGAGCAGCAGCGAACGTTGCTTCATCGAGGGCAGACCTTATCCGTGAATGGTGCTCATGACCTCCTTGTTCTCGAGCACCTTGCGTGGATCCCCCTCGTAGATGATCTCCCCGCGGTCGATCGCGTAGAGTCGGTCCGCGATCCGCGACGCGTTGGCCACGTTGGACTCGGCGATCAGGAGCGAGATCTTCATCTCCTTGATCTTCTTCACGGCGTCGATCAGCCGCGTGACCACGATGGGCGCCAGCCCCTCGAACGGCTCGTCGAGCAGCAGCACCGAGGGCGCGAGCATCATCGCCCGCGCGATGGCGACCATTTTCTTCTGCCCGCCGCTCAGGTAGGCGCCCCGGCGCTGCAGGAACTGGCGGACCTCGGGAAAGACGGCGAACACGCGCTCGTCGATCTCCGCGCCTCGCCCGGCGCGGCCCGAGGCCTGCGCCTGCCAGCGGCAGATCTCGAAGTTCTCCTCCACCGTCAGCTCGGGGAAGAGCCCGCTGTCCTCGGGCGCGTAGCCGATGCCGAGCCGCGCCCGCTTGTAGGGCGGTAGCCCGCCGATGTCCTTCCCCTGGAACGTGATCTTGCCCGCGCGCATGGGCAACAGGCCGATCAGGGTGTCGATGGTGGTGGTCTTCCCCGCGCCGTTGCGTCCCACCAGGACCACCGACTCCTGGTCGGACACCTTCAGCGACAGCTGCCGGAGGATCTGGGCCTGCCCCCGGTAGGTGCTGGTGCCCTGCATCTCAAGCATGGGTGGGCCCGAACACGGCGTCCTTCACCGTCTCGTTGTTGCGGATCTCTTCCGGGCTGCCGCTGGCGAGCACCACTCCCTGGTGCATCACCACGATCCGGTCCGAGTACTTGAAGATGATGTCCATGTCGTGCTCGATGACCACGGCGGTGATCCTCTGCGAGCGGACGATCGAGCTGATCACGTCCATGATCGGCGCCTTCTCCCGCGTGCTCACGCCGCTGGTCGGCTCGTCGAGGAAGAGGAGCTGCGGCTTGAGCGCGTAGGACACCGCCACGTCCAGGAGCTTGCGCTCTCCCTGCGCGATCCCGCCGGCGCGCTGGTCGGACTTCGCCTCCAGCCCGAACTGGCGGAGGACGTCGCGCGCCTCGGTCCAGACCGCCTCCTGGCGATCGGCCAGCGCGAAGAGCCGGCGCGTCATCTTCTCCCGCGAGAAGATCGAGAGCGCCACGTTGTCCAGCACGGTCAGGTCGTCGAAGAGGTTCACCACCTGGAAGCTGCGGGCGATGCCCGACGAGATCCGGTTCTGCACGGTCTGCTTGGTGATGTCCTCGCCGCGGAAGTGGATGGTCCCGCTGTCGGGCGAATAGAGGCCGCTGCAGAGGTTCACCAGGCTGGTTTTTCCCGCGCCGTTGGAGCCGATCAGGGCGAGGACCTCGCCTTCCCCGATGGTGAAGTCGACCTTGTCGACGGCGTGCGTGTCGCCGAAGTGCTTGGTCAGCTTCGTGGTCTGGAGCAGCGCCGTCATCTGGCGAACCGCCTTCTCGCCATCTCCGCCAGCACCTTGGCGGTCCCGACGATGCCGGTGGGGAGCGCCAGCACCAGGACGACGAGGACCACGCCCATGAAGGCCTGCCAGTAGACCGTGAAGCCCACCGCGAAGTCCTTCAGGTAGTTGTAGACCACCGCGCCGACGATGGGCCCGGTGAAGTTGCGGAAGCCGCCCAGCACCGACATGAAGACGATCTCTCCGGAGAAGGGCCAGTAGAGGATGTCGGGCGTGGTGAGCCCGTTGAGCGGGACCCAGAGCGCCCCGGCGATGCCGGTGAAGACGCCGGAGACGAGGAAGGCGATGAAGCGGTAGCGCCGGATGCGGATGCCGACGAACCGCGCGCGCGTCTCGTTGTCGCGGATGGCCTGCAGCGCCTTGCCGAAGGGAGAGTGGACGATCAGCCACATCACCCCGACGCAGATGATGAAGAGCGCCAGCACGTAGTAGTAGTAGGCGTGCGAGAGGAAATAGATCTTGTCCGCTCCCTCGCCCAGGCTCATTCCCAAGAGCTTCGGCGTCGGCACGCGCAGGCCGTCGGTCCCGCCGGTCACCCAGAAGAACTTGAAGGCCAGGCTCCAGAGCACCTGCGAGAGCGCCAGCGTGAGGATGCTGAAGAAGATCTTCGTGTAGCGCACGCAGACGTACCCGAAGAGCGACGTGACCAGCAGCGAGGCCACGATGGTGCCGAGCAAGAACAGCTCCATCGACCCGGTGTGCATGTACTTGACCATGAACGCGGCCGTGTACGCGCCCACGCCGAAGTACGCGGAGTGACCAAAAGAAAGGAGTCCCGTGTAGCCGAGCAGGATGTTGAAGCCCAGGCCGGCGATGGCGAAGATGAGGCCGTACGCGAGCTGGATGGTCCGATACTGATCGAACACAAAGGGCAGGATGCCGAGCAGCACCGCGATGGGCACCGCCCAGACCACGGCGAGGTAAGGCGAGCGCGTTGCGGCGGGCTTCAGGGCGGCGACCGTGGTGGTGTTCATGTCGCCTTTCCGAAGAGGCCCGCAGGGCGGACCAGGAGGACGATGGCGGCGATCAGGTAGAGCACCGCCAGCTCCAGCTCCGGGAACACGCTGACGGCGGTCTCGCGGAGCACGCCGACGATCAGCGCCCCGACCATCGCTCCGTCCAGGCTGCCGAGGCCGCCGACCACCACCACGATGAAGGAGAGCACCAAGGCGTCCACGCCCATGCCCAGCACGGCCGACTGGCTGGGAACCACGATCGCGCCGCCCAGCCCGGCCATGAAGCAGCCGATGGTGAAGGCCAGCACGTAGACGTAGTTGACATTCACCCCCAGGGCGGAGGCCCGACGCATGTCCTGGGAGGTGGCCCGCAGGAGCACGCCGAACCGGGTCTTGTAGATGAATGCCCAGAGGCCGACGGCGGCGACGCCGCCGATGGCGATCACCAGGAGGTTGTACCGGGGGTAGATCCACTCGCCCACGGTCATGCTGCCCATCTTCTCGAAGAGGCTGGTGGCGGTGACCGGGTACGGCCCCCAGATGAAGCGGATCAGGTCCTCGAGGATCATCAGGATGCCGTAGGTGACCAGGAGCTGGTACTCCTCCGGCCGCCGGTAGAACGGCCGGAGGAGGGTCGGCTCCAGGACCGCCCCGAGCAGCGCCGCCGCGACCGCGCCCGCGGGCAGCAGCAGGAACAGCCAGGCCGAGGTCGAACCCGCGAACCACTGCCCCACGGCCGAGGCGGTGACGAACGCCCCGATCGCGAACAGGTTCCCGTGCGCCAGATTCACGATCCTCATCACGCCGTAGATCAAACTCAGTCCGCCGGCGATGAGGAACAGCACCGACGTGTAGAGCAGCGCGTTGAAGAGGTGGATGACGAGGATGTCCACCTAGTGCCTGATCACGTCGTCTTCACCGTCGGCCAGGTCTGGTCGATCCAGGTGTAAGTCGAGGTCGGATCGCCCTTCGGCCATCCCGGAGGCGAGGTGATGTTCCGGATGGGGATGGTGATGATCCGCTCCGGATCGAGGATCGGGAACGGATACTCCGGCACGTTCTTGCTGAACCCGGTGATCGCGTCCTTGTAGCCCTGGTGGTTGTCGGGGCGGATGTACACGTAGCCACCGGGCCCCGGGATCATCATGCCTTCGAGCTGGCTGATGATCGCGTCGTCGTCCGGCCAGCCGCCCATCAGCTTGTTGGCCTTCTCCAACGCGGTCTTGAGCGCGTACGTCGCCGTGTACGCGCCCTCTGCCTGGAAGTTCGGGTACTCATTGAACTTGGCGTGGTACTTCTCGACGAAGGTCTTGTTCAGCGGCCAGCGGTTCCCCGCGGGGTAGCTGAAGTGGTAGTTCGAGTGCACGCCGCTGAGCACGCCCTCCGGGTGGTCCTTGCCGATCGACTGCGGTGCCGCTCCCAGCGCGAGCGTGGTGGCCACCTTCATCTTGGTGAAGAGGCCGTGCTGCAGCGCCTGCTTGTAGAAGGCGACGTAGTCGCCGCCCCACAGCGAGGTCACCAGCAGATCCGGCTTGGCGGCCAGCGTCTTGGTGATGTGCGGCGTGAAGTCGGTGGAGAAGAGCTTGGGCCAGGCCTCCGAGACGTTGCTGGCCTTGGGGAGCAGCTTCTTGGTGACGATGCTGAAGTGGTCGAAGCAGTTGCGCCCGTAGGAGTAGTCCGGGTGGATGTGCGCCACCGTCTTGATGCTCGGCCAGGTGAGCGCCACGCCGACCGCGCAGGTGGCCCCGTCCGCCGACTGGATGTTGGTGATGCGGAAGATGTAGCGCGGGTTGGGGACGGCCTTGTCGAAGAGGAAGTCGGTGCAGCCGTCGACGAAGATGGTGAGCAGCTTCAACTCTTCCGCCACGGGGCCCAGCGCGGGCGTGTTGCCGCTGGAGGTGATCCCCATGAACATGTCGATCTTCTCGGAGAGCTTGAGGCGGCGCATCTCCTTGGTGTTCGCGTCGGTTCCGGCCGCCTCGTCGGCCTTGAGGATCTCGATCTTCCTCTTCCCGAGCAGGCCGCCCGTGGCATTGATCTCGTCGGCGGCGAGGAGGTTGCCCTTGTACATCGGCTCGCCGAGGACCGCGCCGGCGCCGGTGAAGAAGGTCATGTGGCCGATCTTGAACGGCTTGTCCGGGATTGTGCCCTTCGGCTTGTCCTCGGCGCGGGCGACTCCGGCGAGGCCGACGCCTGCCAGCGAGCCGCCGACGGCTGCTGCGGTTGTAACGCCAAGCTTGGAGAGGAAATCTCGTCGCGACGGCCGATCGGACATGGTGTAGCCCCTTTCGTGCTCTCTTTAGACCTGCGACCAGGAGCACCGGGCGCTAGCATGGGCGCCGTGTAAAAGTCAATGCAGCGTGTTGTCGCGCGATCATTGCTCACGTATCCTCCTGCGCCTGCAAAGGACCAAGACGAATGACTCAGACACCCCTCAGCGCACTCGGAAAAAGCCTCCGCGGAATCGGCATCGCGTTGCGGGCGCGAATCGGGATCCTGCTGGCGGCGACCGCGGCGGTCGCCGTCTTCAACCTGGTGGCGCCCGTCGCCATTCTCTCCATCGCGCGCCGGCCGCCTGACTTCGCGACGTTCAACCCCTGGCTCCCTCGCCTGCCGGAGTACCTGCGCTCGGAGGAGCCCTTGGGAAAGAAGGTGGAATTCCTCTCGCACATGGCGATCGGCTGGATCAGCGCCGACAACAAGGTGGAAGGAATCGACTGGGGATTCATCATCGACGTCCCGACGCTCGCGCGGGTCGCGCTCACCTCGCTGATCTTCGGCGCGTTCTTCGCCCTTTGGTCCTACCTCGGGCGCGAGGGACAGGCGTGCGGGATGGTCTTCCAGGCCTCGCGCCCCGCCGGTGTCGCGGGCGCGCTGACCAGCGTGTTCGGCCTGACCGCCGGCCCCTGCACGCTGGCCGGCTGCGGCGTTCCGGTCCTGCCCGTGCTCGGGCTCGCCTTCACCGGTCTTTCCAGCGGCACCATGACGCTCTTCGCCACCCTCTCGCGGGTGGCGATCGCGGTGGTGCTCGCGGGGATGACCGCCGGCGTGTTCTGGCTGGGCTGGCGGGTGGGCGGATTGCCGCGCAGCGACTGATCGGGAGAAGCCATGGCCTTCGAGTACGCCTTCGAGCTCGCATCCTCCAGCATCCGCTTCGGCCCTGGCGTCACGCGCGAGATCGGGATGGACCTCGCCGAGATGCAGGCGAAGCGGGTGATGGTCCTGACCGACCCCAATCTGGCGAAGCTCGCGCCGGTAGCGACGGTGCTGGAGAGCCTGCGCGAGAACCGGATCTTCCACAAGCTGTTCGACCGCGTGCGCGTCGAGCCCACCGACCTGTCGTTCAAGGACGCGATCGAGTTCGCCAAGGACGGGGACTTCGACGCCTTCGTGGCCGTCGGCGGCGGGTCGACGATGGACACGGCCAAGGCCGCCAACCTGTACTCCACCTATCCGGCCGACTTCCTCGATTACGTCAATGCGCCCATCGGCAAGGGCAAGCCGGTGCCGGGCGCGCTCAAGCCGCTGATCGCGGTCCCCACCACGGCCGGGACGGGCAGCGAGACCACCGGCGTGGCCATCTTCGACTACACGCCGCTGCACGCGAAGACGGGCATCGCCCACCGCCGGCTCAAGCCGCTGCTGGGCATCCTCGATCCCGAGAACACGCGATCGATGCCAAAGCAGGTGGCGGCGACCAGCGGATTCGACGTGCTCAGCCACGCGATCGAGTCCTACACGGCGCTGCCCTACCACCAGCGTCCGCGGCCGGAGGGGCCGCTCCTGCGGCCCGCGTACCAGGGATCGAATCCGATCAGCGACGTCTGGTCGCTGGAAGCGCTGCGCTGGGTGTCGAAGTACTTCGTGCGCGCGGTGGAGGACCCGGACGATCTCGAGGCGCGCGAGAAGATGCAGCTAGCCGCTTCGTATGCGGGCGTCGGATTCGGCAACGCGGGGGTCCACCTGCCGCACGGCATGTCCTATCCGGTCTCCGGCATGGTCCGCGACTTCCGGCCCGAGGGCTTCCCGGGGGATCACCCGATCGTGCCGCACGGGATGTCGGTGATCCTGAACGCGCCCGCGGTGTTCCGCTTCACCGCGGAGGCTTGCCCCGACCGGCACCTGATCGCCGCCGAGATCCTCGGCGCCGACGTGTCGCGCGCGAAGCCGGCCGACGCGGGGAAGATCCTCTCCGACCGCCTGGTGTCGATCATGCAGCGCCTCAAGGTGCCGCGCGGACTGCGCGCGGTCGGCTATGACAGCAAGGACATCCCCGCGCTGGTTCAGGGCACGCTGCCGCAGGCGCGCGTCACCAAGCTCTCGCCCCGGCCGGTGAACGAGGCAGACCTGGCCCAGCTGTTCGAAGACTCGATGCAGGGCTGGTGACGCGATGAAGATCCGCGCCGCGGTCGTGCAGGCAGCGCCGGCTGCATTCGACCGGACGCGCACGCTGGAGAAGCTCTCCCGCCTGGCCGCCGAGGCGGCGCGCCAGGGAGCCGAGCTTGCCGTGTTCCCGGAGGCATTCGTCTCGGCGTACCCCAAGGGCCTGGACTTCGGCGCGGTGGTGGGCCGGCGCACGCGCGAAGGCCGCGACCACTTCCGCCGTTACTTCGAGAGCGCGGTGGAGGTGCCGGGCGCCGACGTGGACCGGATGGCCGAGGTGGCGCGGGAGCATCGCCTGCACCTGGTGGTGGGCGTGATCGAGCGCGAGGGCGGCACGCTTTACTGCACCGTGCTCTTCTTCGGCGACGACGGAGCGTTCCTCGGCAAGCACCGCAAGCTGATGCCGACGGCGGCCGAGCGGCTGGTGTGGGGCTTCGGCGACGGCTCCACGCTGTCCGTGTTCGACACGCGCCTGGGCCGGCTCGGGGCGGTGATCTGCTGGGAGAACTACATGCCCATGCTGCGCATGGCGATGTATTCCAAGGGCGTGCAGCTCTACTGCGCCCCCACCGCTGACGACCGCGAGACCTGGCTGCCGACCATGCGCCACGTTGCGCTCGAAGGGCGCTGCTTCGTGCTCACCGCCTGCCAGGTGCTGCGCCGATCGGACCTGCCCGCCGACATCCCGAACGCGCTGGGAGACGCGCCGCAGACGCTGTTGATGCGGGGCGGGAGCTGCATCATCGATCCGGCCGGCAAGGTGCTGGCGGGTCCGGCGTTCGACGAGGAGAAGATCCTCTGCGCGGAATTGGACCTGGATGAGATCGCCCGCGGCAAGTACGACCTGGACGTGGCAGGCCACTACGCGCGACCGGACGTCTTCCAGCTCTCGGTCAACGAGCGCCCGCTCAAGCCGGTGGTTCCTGGAGGGGAGCGATGAGCGAGCGGGTCGCCGAAGTCGGCGTGACCGGCGTGGGGCGTGCGGGGGACTTCAGCGTGATGTCGCTGATCGGCTTCGCGCACGCGACCTCGCACTTCTTCCACCTGGTCATCCCGTCCTTGTTCCCTTGGCTGATGGCCGACTTCAAGCTGAGCTTCACGCAGGCCGGCACGCTGACCACCGTCTTCTTCGTCGTATCGGGCATCGGGCAGGCGCTGGCGGGCTTCGCGGTGGATCGGTGGGGCGCGCAGCGCGTGCTGCGGACGGGCATCGGGATGCTGGCGCTCTCGGGCGTCGCGCTGGCGCTGGCGCAGGGCTATCCCGCGCTGGTGCTCGCCGCGGCTCTCGCGGGCGGCGGAAACGCCGTGTTCCATCCGGCCGACTACACGGTTCTCAACCGCAGCGTGTCGCCTGCCAGGCTCGGCCACGCCTTCTCGGCGCACGGCCTGTCGGGAAACATCGGCTGGGCGGCGGCGCCGGTGTTCATGACCGGCATCGCGACGCTCGCCGGCTGGCGCACCGCCGCCTGGGCAGCGGCAGCCGTCGGTCTCCTCTCTCTCGTTTCGGTGGTCCTGCTGCGCGGAATCATCAGCGAATCGCAAGCGCCAGCCCATGTGACGGCCGCGGCGGACAGCGACGCGCCTCGCGCCTCACCCTTCGAGTTCCTCCGCGTCGGCGCGGTCTGGATGTGCTTCCTCTTCTTCCTGACGTCGGTCATCGGGCTGGGAGCGCTGCAGAACTTCGCGCCGTCGGTGTTCGAGAACTTCTACGGCCTCGCGCGCACCGCGGCGGCCTCCGCGCTCACGTTCTACCTCCTGGGAGGCGCGGCCGGAATTCTCGCGGGCGGCTTCCTCGCCGCGCGAGTCGAGGCGCATGAACGGGTCGTGGCCGGCCTGTTGATGGTCGCGGCGCTGATGGCCGTCGTGCTGGCGACCGGCACCGTGCCGCACGGCCTGGTGTTGCCGTTCATGGCCTTGATCGGCTTCTGCACCGGCAGCGCCTCGCCTTCGCGCGATCTGCTGGTCCGCCGGGCCGCGATGGAGCGCTTCGGCCAGCGCTCGTTCGGCCGCATCTACGGCTTCGTCTATTCGGGCCTGGACGTGGGCCTGGCCGTCGCGCCAATCCTGTTCGGCCGCCTGATGGATCGAGGAATGTTCGCCGCCGTGCTCGGCGGCGTCGCGGTGTTCCAGGGCCTCGCCGTGGTGGCTGCGCTGGGCGTGGGCCAGACGCGGCCGGCGAGGACGGCGACGGCGGTCGCGCAGCCCCAGTCGCGCGCCTGAGATCAGCGACGGCTGGTACCGGCGAACGCCGTATCCAGACCGCCGGGAGTGAAGATCGCGAGCGGCCGAAGACCCGCGCGCACGCCGAGCTCCCAGCGCAGCCCATCGGGCGCCTCGCCCTCGACGCGGACCCACCCCATGTGCACGCCGTGCAGGTGGTGCCCGGCGCAAACGCCGCTGCGGTTCTTCAGCTCGTC
>DASQAS010000174.1:0-4565 GCA_035635635.1 Myxococcales bacterium
CCCACAACCGGGCGCGCCGGTACCCCCGATACTGCCGCCGCGAGATGGATATCTCTTTCTCGATAAAGCGAAGTTCTCCGCCTCATTCGCCGCTGACGTGAGCGAGGAAGCGGCCGCGTTCATGGCGGATTCCCAGGTCCCATGGGGCGTGGAGGCACTCGGCGGCACAATCAGCGAGCCGGCGTGGAAGAAGAAGCCGAGCTGGTACCTGGTCACCACCGAAGACAAAATGATTCCGCCCGACGCCCAGCGCGCTATGTCGAAACGCGCCGGTTCAAAGGTTGTCGAAGTCAATGGCAGTCACGCCGTGTACGTGTCGCAGCCGCAGGCTGTTGCGTCGATCATTCAGAAGGCCGCGAAGGGCGTGACGTATGGGACGGAATAAGAGAACCATGGCACACCGCGCGTCTACCAAAGAGCCACGAGGAGGTGTCGTGGTCCAATCGTGACAATCGGGCTCACCTCGCACGCTCGGCTCGGCGCCTCGCAATCGATCATTGTGGCATGGCGCGCTCCGTGCGAATCTCGAATCACAAGCTGAGGAACGCCGGTGACTGGAGGCCGCTATCCAAGCGCACTCGAGGGCTGGAAAGCTATGGTCGCGGCGATCCAGGGCGCCAGCCCCGCCTACCGTCCCGCCCGTGCCCAAGGATGTGAGAATCACTCATAACGCAGCGCCACCGCCGGATCGACCCGGGTCGCCCGACGTGCGGGGAGCCAGCAGGCCAAAAGGGCTACGGCCGCCAGCCCCAGCGCGACCCAGGCGAAGGTCTTGACGTCCGTGGCGCTCGTGCCGAAGAGAAGGCCCTGCAGCACCCGCGCGAGCACGAAGGCTCCGGCCAGGCCCACCGCCACCCCGGCCAGGGTCAGGCGCATCCCTTTCTCCAGGACCAGCCGCAGCACGTCGTGCCGCTGCGCTCCCAGCGCCATGCGCACGCCGATCTCGCGCATGCGCTCGGTGACCGTGAAGGACATCACGCCGTAGACGCCCACGGTCGCCAGCGCGAGCGCCAGCAATCCGAACAATGAGAGCAGGCGCATGCGGAAATCCGGCTGGGCGACCGACTCGGCGAGCACCTGTTCCATGGTCCGCACCCGGGCGACCGCCTGGTCGCGGTCGATCGTCAGCACCCGCTGCCGCACCGCCGCGGCCAGGGTCAGCGGATCGCCTCTCGTCCGGAGCGCTAGGCTCATGAACGGCCAGAAGGGGGTCTGGGCGTACGGACCATAGACTTCATCCAGGACCCCGGCATCCAGCGCCGTGTGCCGCACGTCCCGGACCACTCCGACGATCTCGCCCGTCCAGTCGTCGAACCCCAGCGTCAGCCTCCGGCCGAGCGCATCCTGGTCGCCGAAGTAGCGGCGCGCCACGGCCTCGTTGACGATCAGCACGTGCGGAGCCGCCGCCGTGTCCCGCTCGCTGAAGGTCCGGCCTCGCACCAGCCGGATGCCCATGGCCGCGAAATAGCCGGGGCTGACGGCGCGGTAGTCGGCCGAGAGCGATTTTCCTGGATCGGGCGACGCGTAGCCCTCCACCGTCAGCGCGAAGTTCATGCTGCCGCCGGCCAGGGGCAAGTGCGTGACGACTCCCGCCGACTCCACGCCGGGCAGTTTCGCGACTTCGTCCACGAGCCTCTGGACGAAGGCGCCGCGTTCCGCGCCCCTCGGGTACCGGACCCGGGGCAGCGAGAACTCCATCGTCAGCACGTTTAGGGGGTTGAATCCAGGGCTCACGCGCCGCAGGCGGACGAAGCTCTGGATCGTGAGCACAGCACCGATCAGCAGGACGAGCGCCAGCGCGATCTCGGACACGACCAGCCCGTTGCGCAGGCGGTTGCGGTGCAGCCCGCCCGCGGAGCCTCGCGAGCCCTCCTGGAGCGCATCGGTCAGGTTGCCGCGTGAGGCGTGTAGCGCCGGAGCGAGCCCGAAGAGCAGCGCGGCCAGGATCGAAATGATCAGCGTAAAGCCGAGCACGCGGCCGTCGACGCCGATGTCCCCCGATCGCGGGATGCTCTGCGGAATCATCGCGGCCAGCGCGTCCAGGCCCCAGAGAGCCAGAAGCACCCCCGCCGCGCCGGCGCACGCGGCCAGCAGAAGGCTCTCGACCAGCAACTGCCGGACAAGAGCCGCGCGGGTGGCGCCCAGCGCGGCGCGGATCGACATCTCGCGCTGCCGCGCCGTGGCGCGCACCAGCAAAAGGTTCGCCACGTTGCCGCAGGCCATCAGGAGGACGAAGCCCACGGCTCCCAGCAGGATCAGCAGCGCCGGCCTCACGCCGCCGACGACTTGATCGTACAAGGGGACGAGCTTGACGCCCGAGCCGACGTAGTCCTTCGGGTTGTGCTCCTCTATGCCCCGTTCGATGGCGTCCATCTCGGCGCCGGCCTGCTCGATCGTGACGCCCGGCCTGAGGCGGCCGATCGCCTGCAGCCAGTGATTGGAGCGCTGCGCGAGGTCTTTTGGATCCAGCGCCAGCGGGATCCACAGCTCAGCCGGGGGATTGCTGAAAGAGTCGAGTACGATGCCGGTGCCTCCCGGAAAATCGAAGCCGCGCGGCATCACGCCTACGACCGTGAGGCTGCGGCCGTCGACCGTGATCGGCCGGCCGACGATTCTTGGATCGGCGCCGAATCGTCGGCTCCACAGGCCGTAGCCGAGGATGGCCACCTGATCCCGGCCGGGCTCCTCCTCCTGCGGCAGAAAGAGGCGGCCCTGGACGGGATCGACGCCGAGCGTCGCGAAGAGATCCGCGGAGACCCGCGTCCCCTGGACCGGCTCGGGCCGCTCGTCGCCCGAGAGATTGAACTTCGCATCGAACGTGAAGGCCGAGATGTGCTCGAACGCCCTGCTCTGTTGCCGCCACTCGACGAAGTTCGGCGGGGAGGCGACGTTCTCTTCGTATCCCTGCTTCGGATTGCGTTCCCAGAGCGTGACGAGACGCTCCGGCTCCGGGAACTGCAGGGGCCGCAACAGGACGGCGTTGACGACGCTGAAGATGGCCGTGTTGGCGCCGATGCCCAGGGCCAGGGTCACGATGGCCAGCGCCGTGAATCCGGGCTTCTTCAGCAGCATCCTCAGGCCGACTCTCCAATCCTGCAGGACCCAGCTCATGGCTGCCCTCCCGATCCATTCGTCGAAGCAAGTTCCGCACCAGCTCCGCGCGCACGGGAAGCGCGCGAGATCGGGCGGTTCCTCGATCCAGGGGCCCGAAGGCTCCCTGTGGCGTTGTCCGCTTCCGGGATCAGCCATTCCGCAACCGGACAGAGGCCGCGGAGATCTTCTGACCGCATGAGTTGCTCAGGAGGGTGGGGCTGCTTTAATCTGAGCGATCATGGGCGCCTCCGGGGTCCTCAGGACCTACGTCACCCTCACTCTTCTGTCGACGCTCGCGGCCTCGTTCATCTGGGGGATCAACACGTTGTTCCTGCTCGATGCGGGGCTGAGCATCACCCAGGCCTTCGCGGCGAACGCCTTCTTCACGGCAGGCCAGGTGCTGTTCGAAGTCCCGACCGGCGTGGTTGCCGACGTGCTCGGACGACGCACCTCTTACCTGCTCGGCTCGGCCACGCTTTTCGTCTCGACGCTCCTGTATCTCCTGCTGTGGCGGCTCCACAGTCCGTTCCCGGCGTGGGCCCTCGTCTCGATTCTTCTGGGACTCGGCTTCACCTTTTTCACGGGGGCGACCGAGGCGTGGCTGGTCGACGGCCTGAGGTTCACGAATTACCAGGGGACCCTCGAGGCGGCCTTCGCCAAAGGCCAGATCGCCACGGGGATCGCCATGCTCACCGGGACGGTGGCCGGCGGAGTCGTCGCCCAGGCCACGAATCTCGGCGTGCCGTATCTCCTGAGGTCGGTCATGCTCGGCCTGACGTTCGCGGTGGCGTTCGTGTCGATGCGCGACGTCGGCTTCACGCCGAAGAGAAGCGCTTCGATACCGGAGGAGATCCGCCGCATTCTGCGATCATCGCTTCAGCACGGCTTCCGCAACGCATCCGTGCGCTGGCTGATGCTCGCCGCGCCGTTCAGCGCCGGCGTCGGGATCTACGCCTTCTACGCGATGCAGCCGTACCTTCTCGAGCTCTACGGACGCAGCGGGTCGTACGCGGTCGCTGGACTTGCGGCGGCGATCGTCGCGGGCACCCAGATCGTCGGTGGCGCCCTCGTGCCCTATGCCGGCAGAGTATTTCGGAGGAGGACGACGCTGCTGCTCGCCGGGTCGGTGACGAGCGCGGCGGCGCTGGCCCTGATCGGGCTCGCGCCGAATTTCGTGGCGGCCCTGGCGCTGATGGGACTGTGGGCCCTTGTGTTCGCAGCCACGATGCCGATCCGGCAGGCGTTCATCAACGGCCTGATACCGTCCGAGGAGAGGGCCACGGTCCTGTCCTCCTACAACCTCCTCGGCTCGTCGGGCGGCGTCATCGTCCAGCCGGCTCTCGGCAGGGCCGCCGACGCCTGGGGGTACTCGACGTCCTATCTGGTCGGGGCCGGGGTCGAGCTGCTCGGGCTGCCGTTCATCATGCTCGCGCGGCGCGAGCGCGCCCCCTCGGACCCGATGCAGGAAGGCA
>DASQAS010000175.1:0-52845 GCA_035635635.1 Myxococcales bacterium
CCGAGAAGGTGGGGACGCACGTCTTCCAGGTCGAGGCTCGAGCGCTCGCCTGCCTCGTGGCCCCTCGACGTGGAGCCCCTTGAGCTGAAGCGCGCCGAGCCGACCTTCACCGACGAGACCGGGAAGTGTACTCAGCGAGCATCTGTAATTTGTCGAGCGTTCTCAATCGGTGGCGAATGGGGATGCGGTCGGTGCATGGGCAGGGGTGGCCGCGATCACACGCGGTCACAAATGGGATCGTTTCTGACCTGTAGTCGCCAAGATCCGTCTCCGAATTAGCACGACGACGCTCATCGCCTGCGTCGAGCTGCTACAGGCCGGCAAGTCTCTCCGGCGCACCGCCGCTTCCACCGAGAATCGCCCTGTCCACTCCAGAACTTGAAGTGTCGTGGACCACGTGTGGACCAAGGCGCGGGGCGCGGCCGCACTGCTTCGCCAGAGAGCCCACTCAATTCGGACGCGGGTACGCCGCACGGACCGTGCGCAACAATCTGATATCGTTGTGGAAAATTGGTGGAGGCGGCGGGAATCGAAGGAGCGGCTCGGTGTGGCCCTGCGTGACCCTGGGTGGCCTTGCGTGGGCCTATCTCCTCAGCATTGCAATGGAGAGGACTTCGCGGCGTGACCCTTCGCAGCCCTGCGCGGCCCTACGTGGGACTGGGACCTGTCCGAACCTGTCCGATGAGGCAAGCGACGAGGGCAATCTGCTACAGATCGATCATGTCGAAGACGCCGTACCCGCCCGCGCAGTCGTTTCCGGTGAGCACGAACGCCACGACGTTCGGCCCGCAGGCGGTCAGCGTCATCACGCCGTCACCCTCGTACCGCTCTATCACCGCGGTCGTTGTCGCGGAGCGCGAGAACGGCAAGCTCAAATCAGCGTCTTCCGCGCCAGCACCAGCCCCGGCGGGTCAAAGGAGGTCCCCCGCGGCTGCGCAAGAGAACCCGTAGTCCGTCACCTGCGCACGGTCGCTTTTCGTGCGATGATGCGTGCTCGCGCAGGGGGCCGACGGCGCGGCCGGCGAGCGCGGCTCGGCCTCTGGCGACTTGCGGCAACGCGAGGTGAGCGGCGTGCAGCACGACGACTTTCCCAACGCTTCCCTGCCGCCCTTCGTGCGCAGCGCGACGATCCCGTGATCCGGCGGCGCGATCTGGTGAAGCTCGCCGCAATGGCCGCGCTTCCCACGCCGGCCGCTCGCCGCTCCGGCGGTTACGACGTCGCGGTGATCGGCGCCGGCGTCTTCGGGGCCTGGACCGCCTGGCACTTGCAGCGCGCCGGCCGCCGCGTCCTCATCGTCGACGCGTACGGACCGGCCAACGCCCGCGCCAGCTCGGGCGGGGAGTCGCGCGTCATCCGCCTCGGGTACGGCAAGGACGAGATCTACACGCGCATGGCGTTGGCCTCTCTCCGCTTCTGGGGCGACCTGTCGAGGCGCGCTGCGTTGCCCGTCCTGCACCGCATCGGCGTGCTGGAGCTGATCGGCCGCGACGACCGCTACGCGCGCGAGAGCCGCGAGGCGATCCGGCGCGCAGGCGGGCCGGTCGAGGACCTCTCGCGCAGCGAGCTGGCGAAGCGGTACCCGCAGATCTCGCTCGAAGGCATCACCGCCGGACAGCTCGAGCCGGCGAGCGGAGCGGTGATGGCGCGGCGCGCGGTGCTCACGCTGGTGCAGGAGATGGTTGCAGCCGGCGCTACCTACCTTCAGGCCGCCGTCGCGCCGCCGGCCGGCAAGGGCAGATTGACCGACGTGCGGCTGCGCGATGGCCGCGCGCTGCAGGCCGGGGCTTTCGTTTTCGCCTGTGGACCCTGGCTGCCGCGCCTCTTTCCCGAGGTGCTGCGCGACCGCATCCAGCCCACGCGCCAGGAAGTGTTCTTCTTTGGGCCGCCGGCCGGCGACAGGCGCTTTGCCCCGCCGGCGCTTCCAGTGTGGGCCGACCTGTCCAACCTGGAGAACATCGTTTACGGAATGCCCGACCTGGAGGCGCGCGGCTTCAAGCTGGCGTTCGACGCGCACGGCCCGCCCATCGATCCTGACGCGCTCGAGCGCCAGGTGACGCCCGCCGGTCTCGCGGCCGCGCGCGATTTCTTGGTCCGCCGTTTCCCGGCGCTCGCCCAGGCGCCGCTGGTCGAGAGCCGCGTCTGCCAGTACGAGAACACCTCAAACGGCGACTTTCTCATCGACCGCCATCCCGAGTTGGAGAATGTCTGGCTGGTTGGAGGCGGCTCAGGCCACGGCTTCAAGCACGGGCCAGCAGCGGGCGACTACGCGGCGCGCGCGCTGCTCGGATCGCTCGGGTCCCCCGAGCCGCGCTTCTCGTTGGCCACCAAGCAGGTCCAGCAGCAGCGGGCAGTGTACTGACCCGCTACCAGCTGGGTTACCGACGATTTCGATGTTTCGGCCGGTCGAATTTGATCCAGCGTAGCGACAGGGCTTCGATTGTGCTCTTCCGCTGCCAAGTCTCAAAGAGGACGGCTTTGAACGGCGCTTGCTCTTCGAGCGGACCGAAGTCGAGCTTTGCGACTGCCGCGCGCATCTCTTCGATTCCGTCGGCGTGCCTGTAGATCGCGAGCGTCGTCTCGAGGTTCGCGTGTCGCAGAATCTTCTGTGCGACCGAAGGATGCATCTTCCCTTGCGCCAGCAGAATCGCCCTCGTGTGCCGCAGCGAGTGGAACACGATGCCCTTCTTGGAGACGCGCCGGATCCAGAGCGCGCGACCGTCACTCGGGCAGCGCCGGTTCGCATCGTCGCCAACGAGTTCGACGTGGCCGCAGCCCGGCTGCCGGCATTGCCTGGCAGAGCCGGGTTTGACTATCCCGTCACGGCCTGCCTACAAACCTGCCGTTCACCAGCGTACCCGCTTCGCTCGAAGCCTTGACGGAGGAGGGGCACATGTTCTGGTCGAGCATCGGCAGGCTCCGGCTTGCTGCGGCGACGGCTCTTCTCGCCACCACGCCAGCGTTCGCGCAGTCCACGGGGCAAGTCACGGGCGTCGTCAAGGACAGCACCGGCGCCGTCGTGCCGGGCGCCACCGTGACCGTGACCGGCGCCGACGGTGCCAAGCACGAGGCCTCGACATCGCCGGACGGCTCGTACACGGTGTCCGGCCTCCCGCCGGGCAACTACAGCGTCTCTGCGGCGCACTACGGCTTTCGGACGGTGCTGCAGCCGAGCCAGGCGGTGGCCGCAGGCGGCACGCTCACCGTCGACTTCACTCTCCAGACGAACCTCTCGGAGGAGATCACGGTCACCGCCATGAAGCGCGAGGACGTGGCCAGGAAGGTTCCCTTCTCCTTGACAGCGACGAGCGAAGAGACGCTCCGCGTGCGCGGGGCCACGAACATCGAGGACGTAGCGGCGAACGTGGGCGGCTTCTCGGTGCAGAACCTGGGCCCGGGCCAGAGCCAGGTGGCGATGCGCGGCGTGTCCTCGGGACAGATCGCGCGCGACCAGCCGGGCGTCAAGGAGCAAGTCGGCGTCTATCTCGACGAGTCACTGATCTCGATGTCCCTGTTCACGCCGGACCTCGATCTTTTCGACATGAACCGCGTCGAGGTCCTCCGCGGCCCCCAAGGCACCCTCTTCGGCGCCGGCTCCGAGTCCGGCACGGTTCGCTACATCACCAACCAGCCCAAGCTGGGAACCACCCAGTGGTTCGGAGAGCTGGATGGAAGCACGATCCAGCACGGCAACCAGGCCGGAAGTGTCAAGTTCGGCTTCAACGTCCCCTTGGGAGAGATCGCAGCGCTGCGCGCGTCCGCCTACTACAACGCCTTGGGGGGCTACATCGACTCGCCAGGCATCAAGACGACGGCGGACGGCTCCATCCAGCCGGACCCTACGACCACCCAGAACAACGTCAATACCGGCAAGCGCTTCGGCGGGCGCATCGCGGTCAAGCTCGCGCCCATCGACAGGCTGACCATCACGCCACGCTTCCTCTACCAGAAGACCCAGATGGACGGCTGGAACCGCATCGACGACTACAACATCCTGGCCAACCCGTTCACCACCACCCGGCCCGCGGTCACGCTGGGCGACCGGGAGCTGTTCATCCAGATCCGGGAGCCGTACACCGACAAGTGGTACCTGGGCGACCTGAACATCAACTACGACTTCGGCGAGGTGGAGCTCACCTCGATCACCTCCTACAACGTCCGCGACATCCTCGTCGTGCGCGACGCGGGCGCGCTCACCTCCAGTATCACGGGCGGCAGCATCGGCCAGCCCGAGCGAGTCTACTCGTTGAACGCGCCTCTCTACGACGCCACGGGCGGCGGAGACCCCGCGGTGCCGAACCGCAAGCCGGCCACTACGTTCACCCAGGAGCTCCGGCTCTCGGGCACCCAGGACCCCTTCCGATGGGTCTTGGGCGGGTTCTACGCCCACCAGACCCGCGACTACGGCCAGAACCTTCCCGTCACGGGCTTCACGGCGATCAGCGGCATTCCCTCGCATTCTCCGATCGACACGCTCGCGCCGCCGGACAGCCTCTTCTTTTCCGAGCTGTCGTACAAGCTGGACCAGTTCGCCGTTTTCGGCGAGGGCGCCGTGGCGCTGAGCGACCAGTGGGACTTCATCGCCGGCCTGCGCTACTACCACTTCAGCGAAGACAAGAAGCAGCTCTTTGCCGGCATCTTCGGCGAGGGCCCGAATGGCGAGGTCGTGTCGCAACCCGGCAACACGAAGGCCGACGGCGTGGCCCCGCGGTTCATCTTGAGCTACAAGATCGCGGACACCACGAAGATCAACGCCCAGGTCTCCAAAGGCTTTCGCCTGGGTGGCATCAACGACCCCCTCAACTTTTCCCTCTGCACGCCGCAGGATCGGGACACCTTCGGCGGCCACACCAACTGGAATGACGAGACCGTCTGGAACTACGAGCTGGGGGCCAAGTCGAAGTTCCTCGGGGGGAAGGCCTCGGTGGACGTCTCCGTCTTCTACATGGACATCCACGACCTCCAGGCGACCGTGACGGCAGGCACCTGCTCTTCGCGCGTCATCTTCAACGTGCCCAAGGCGCGAAGCCTGGGGGTCGACCTCCAATTCGAGGTGGCGCCGACCCGCAATTTCGATTTCACGTTCTCGGGGAGCTACGACGATGCCAAGTCGCAGTCCACATTGACCTCGACGGCCCCGGACGGGACGGTGAGCATCGTCTCGGGGATCCGGAGCGGGGCGCGGCTGCCGAGTGTCCCCATCTTCAAGTTCGCGGCAGCCGCCACCTTCCAGTGGGAGGTCCGGGCGGGGTACCTGGCCTATGTCACGGCGGTGAACCAGTTCGTCGGCTACCGCTACACGCAGTTTGGTGACGAGGACCTGGGGACGCTCAACATTCCGGCGTTCGGGGCTAACACGCCCGGGGCTCCGTACACCGCGAGCGTCTTCACGTACAACCCGAAGATGCCGGCCTACGACATCGTGAACGCGCGGATCGGCGTCAAGCAGGAAAAGTGGGACTTCTCGCTGTACGGCAACAACCTCACGGACGAGCGCGCGTTCCTGGCACTCGACCGCGAACGCGGAACCTTGGCCCGCATCGGATACCTGACGAACCAACCGCGCACGTTCGGCGCCTCGCTGCGAGTGAACTTCTAACCATGCAGACCAGGAGCGGACAGGAAGGACATATCCAACGCCAGGAGTAAGCGCAGGCGAGCGCATGTCCTCTTCCGTTTGCACCCCGTTTACACGCTCGGGAGCAGCTAAGTCCGAACCTGTCCGACGGCCTTCACCGAGGCTCAAATCAGTCGAGGTCGTGTTAACGCAGGAACCGCGCGAATTGCTCCCGCTGCTCCGACCAACGCTTGAACCCTCCCGCCCGCGCCACACTTTTTCGTGAGAAAGTGGCCGCACACTTATGCGGCGGCCTGTTCAGGGCTACTGCAAGTTCCGGCGAGGCGAGCACGTCGAGATCGATCCGCATCTCGACGGCTGCGTTCAAGAACCAGAGATACTTCTCCACGAGCATGTCCGCGAGCGCGCCGGCGCTTCAGTGGGATACCCATGAGTTACCAACAAGTGGGGATGGGGCAATCAAAGCGGCGGCGCCATTCGGACGCGGGTGCATCTACCAGAAGCGTCGGACAGGTACCGGTTCTTCAGAGGAGAAATTTGGTGGAGGCGGCGGGAATCGAACCCGCGTCCGAAAGCACTCCCCTTTCCGGCAACTACATGCTTGTCCCGCGATTTGTCGTCATCCGGCGGATCGAGCACGGGCCCCCTGCCCGCCGGACCATCTCCGAATGAATCTCGTCCTCCGCCGTCGGAGCGCCACGGAGGACCAGCCGACTTTTCTGACGGGACTTGCCGGCGCCATCGGCTGGGCTCCGGGGTCCCGCGTGCTTAAGCCGCTTTAGGCGGCCAGCGCGAGCTCAACGTTGTCGTTGGCGTTTGTTGCGTTGCCCGTTTTTTGAAGAGGTCCAGGCATCCCCTGCATGCGCCGAAAGGTTCGTTTGCCCTCGTCGAAACCGGTTCGCCCCCATGACGGACCTCGGGACAACATAACCGCGGGGGGCGGCGCGTCAAGCCAGCCTTGCCCACATGCGCCCGGCGGTTCCCACATCGGGCGCCCGGGCGACCGCCTGCTAGCATCGCGCTCATGGCGCCGAGGGAGTGGATCGTCCACGAGCTGATCACCGGCTACGACTGGTATCTCAAGAACCGGACGCCGTTCGAGATGCTCGGCCTCTTTCTGGCCGTACTCGGTACCCTGTTCGCGGTGCTCTCCATCCGCGACGGCCGCAACCTGACCCGGGACCTGCGCTCGGTCTTCAACCACCTCACCACCAAGGAGATCGGCGAGTTCCCGGTCTACATGGCCGAGGTGGATCGCATCATCGCCGAGGCGCGCGAGTCCATCTTCATCGCCACCGACTTCCCCGGCCACGGCTCCTGGCGCGATCGCGGCCGCTACGGCGCGTACGTGAAGGCGATCGAGAACCGCAAGGCCGACCGCGTCCGCCGCGGCCATCCCCTGAGCGTGCAGGTGCTCTGCCTGGACGCGGAAGGCCGCGAGAAGGCGCTCGCGGATCGCTACCCGGACTCCCGCTGGAAGGACTACGTGAAGAAGGGTGGCTTCCAGCGCAGCCGGCGCCTCTTCCAGGAGTTGGAGAACTGCAACGTCTCCGAGAACCGCCAGCATTACCTGCAGGACATGGCCCAGAGGCAGACGCGCGCGCTGGAAGCCGACCTGCGTTTTGCGGATCGCTGGGAGTACCGCGGGCTGATGCCCATCTATCTCTGGATCGTCGACAGCGAGAAGGCCGTGTTCGCCATTCCCAGCTTTGGCGATCACATGACCGAGTACGCGTTCTACACGGAGGAGGCCGGCCTGGTTCAGGCGCTCATGTCCGTGTGGGCGCGCTACCTGGAGTCGGCCAAGCAGGTCAGCTCGCAGCCCGTGCTCGTGAAGTCGGTCTGAAGTCCCCTGCCCTTCGCCACAACCTACGGGTCCGCACCGAAGCCTTATCGGGCGCGTGCAGGCTACCGCGTCACCCCGACTGCGATGCGCTCACGCCAGACGCTTCGATGCGGACGCCACCCGACGGTCTTCCTTTCTGCGCTTCCCGCGCGCAGCCAGGTAGCTGCAATCGCGGCTCCAAACCTGGGCTGAGCGTTCTCCTCTGGAACGAGGTTGGCCGGCGCCGCCGATCCTGACAATTTCGTCCGGATGGCCACGAACACGTTCGAAGTTGTCGGAGCCAGAGGAGCACTCAGAGGCGCGGTCCCCGCGCCAACCGCATCGCGCAGTCCACTCGACGAGGCGCGCTGGCAGCCCACCGACGAGCTCGTCGGATCCGCGATCCGCGCCGACGAAACCGTGGGAGTCCGTTTCAGCGCCGTGCCGGCACGCGCTGCGCGATCCGTTCGCTCTCTTCCCACAGCCGCCGTGCGGCCGCCTCGTCGAGCGCCGCCCGCGGCGGCTTCTTCTCGCGCTGCCGCACCAGGTACTTCCCATTCATCCCCGCCAGCGCAGGATCGGACGCCGCCTGGATCTGCGTCCGTGCCCCCTTCTCCTCGCCAATCAGGAACGGCCGCGCGAGCTTCGTGAGCACGCCGTACCATCCTCCGCCCTGCATCCCGAAGCCGCTGGCGATCGCTCCCGGATGCACCGCGTTCGACACCACTCCCGTCGCTTCGAGCCGCCGCGCCAGCTCGAACGCAAACAGGAGATTCATCAGCTTCGTGTTGCAGTACTGCCGGATGCTCACGTACCGGTGCTCCATCTGCAGATCGGAAAAATCGACGCGCCCGGCGCGCGACGCCTCCGAGGAGACGCTCACCACCCGCGCCGGCGCGCTGGCGCGCAGCACGTCCAGCAGCGCCGTGGTCAGCGTGAAGTACGCCATGTGGTTGAGCGCGAAGGTCCGCTCGAGGCCCTCGGAGGTGACCCCCCGGTCCCCGAACAGCGCCCCGGCGTTGTTCACCAGCACGTCCAGGCGTTGGTACCGGCGCCGGAACTCCTCGGCCGCACGGCGCGCCTCACCCACGAACATTAGATTTGCCCGGATGGTGTCCGCCCCCATCTCCTTCCGGATCGCGTCGAGCCGCCCGGCATCGCGGCCGACCACCACGACGGTTGCGCCCATGCGCTTCAGCTCGCGCGCGGTGACGCGCCCGATCCCCGACGTGCCGCCCGTGACCAGGACGATCTTCCCGTTCACCCGCGGCTCCGCCGGGCGCGATCCATCTCGCGCTTCGCCTCGCGCTCGGCGATGTCGTCGCGCTTGTCCACGCCCGTCTTGCCCTTGCACACGCCGAGCTCGACCTTCACCCGGCCGTCCTTGAAGTAGAGGCTGAGCGGAATCAGCGCATAGCCTGCCTTCTGCTGTTGCTCCTGCAACTTGTCGATCTCGCGCCGGTGCAAGAGCAGCTTCCGCGTGCGCTTCGGGTCGTGGTTCTGCTGCGGGCCGGCGGGCTTGTAGGGAGGGATCTGCGCGTTGAGCAGCCACAGCTCGCCGCTCTTCGGCAACGCATACGCGTCCGAGAGCTGCGCGCTCCCGTCGCGCAGGCTCTTCACCTCGGTCCCGGTGAGCGCGATGCCGCACTCGATCTTCGACTCCACGTGGTAGTCGAAGCGGGCCCTGCGGTTGGTCGTGATCACCTTGACGTGCTTCTCGTTCATCCCGGCTCGCCGACTGCTCCGTTGTCGATGAGGCGGGTCTTACCGAGGAACGCGGCGAGGAACAATCGAGAAGTCGCGTCGGCCTTCTGCACGCGCTGGAGCTCGAACGGGTCGCGCACCTCCGCGTAGTCGATGCGGAGGCCGTTTTCTTCGAGCTTCTGGCGGGCGCGCTCCTCGAGCCGCGCGCCCTGGAACTCTCCCGCGACGAACGCGTCCCGGGCCGCCTTGAGCGCCTTCCAGAGCGCGGTCGCCCGCTCGCGCTCTTCGCGCGAGAGATAGGCATTGCGGGAAGACATGGCGAGCCCGTCGCGCTCGCGCACGATCGGCCGTCCGATCACCTCCACGCCGAGGTTCAGGTCGGCGTTCATCCGGCGGATGACCGCGAGCTGCTGGTAGTCCTTCTCCCCGAAGAATGCGCAGTCAGCGCGGCTGAGCGCAAGCAGCTTCGCGACCACCGTGCACACCCCGCGGAAGTGCCCGGGCCGCTTCTCGCCGCACAGCGGCGCGGCGAGCGGTCCCGGCTCCACGAAGGTCTGGAATCCCGGGGGATAGATCTCCTCGGGCCCCCGCGGGACGAACACGAACGTCGCGCCCGCCTCCTCGCACTTGCGCAGGTCCCCTTCGAGGTCCCGGGGATAGCGCGACAGGTCCTCGCCCGGCCCGAACTGCGCCGGGTTCACGAAGATGGTGGCCGCCACCGTGGGAGCGCGCGCCGCCGCCGCCTGGATCAAGGACTGATGGCCCGCGTGCAGGGACCCCATGGTGGGCACCAGCGCCAGCTCTCCGTCCCTGCGCGCCTCCTGGCAGGCGCGGCGGAAGTCGTGCGCGGTGGCGATCACCGCGAGCGTCATTTGACGCTCGAGTAGAGCTGCAGCACCGTCGCGGGCTTCTCCCTCTCCGCCGAGAAGCTGTGCTCCGGCCCGGGGAACGCCCCGTGCTTCACCTCGTCGTTGTAGCGCGTCACCGCGTCGCGGATCAGCATGCCGAGGTCGAGGTACTTCTTGACGAACTTCGGCGAGAAGTCGGGGTTCATCCCGAGCAGGTCGTAGATCACCAGCACCTGCCCGTCGCATCCCGCGCCCGCGCCGATGCCGATCACCGGAATGCTCAGTGTCTGCGAGATCTCCGCGGACAGCTCGGCGGGCATCATCTCCAGGATCAGCGAGTAGCACCCCGCCGCCTCGAGCGCCTTCGCGTCCTCGAGCAGCCGTTGCGCCTTCTCCTCGGTCCGCCCCTGCACGACGTAGCCGCCCAACTTGTGCACGGACTGCGGCGTCAGCCCGATGTGCCCCATCACCGGCACGCCGGCGCGCACGATCCGCCGGACGACGTCTGCGTACTCCGCGCCGCCCTCCAGCTTCACGGCCTCGCAGCCGCCCTCGGCCACCAGCCGGACGGCGTTCTTCACCGCCTCGTCGGCGGAGCCCTGGTACGCGCCGAAGGGCAGGTCGCCGACCAGGTGGGCCCGCTGCACGCCGCGCTTTACGTTGGCGCAGTGGTAGACCATCTGGTCCATCGTGACCGGCAGCGTGGTCTCGTGGCCCTGGACCACCATGCCTAGCGAGTCCCCGACGAGCAGGACGTCGGTCCCGGCACGATCGAGCAGTCGGGCGAAGGTGGCGTCGTAGGCGGTGAGCATGGTGATCCGCTCGCCGGCCTGCTTCATCTTCCTCAGCGTATTGATGGTGACCTTCTTCAAGGTTCACCTCCGTTTCGCGTCTGTGGCCCCGAGCCGGTGCCCTTCGTCCTGGTGGCCCACCTCGAAAGGTTGAGCTCCGGACAGCCCGGCGCGGGGCAGATCTGTACTGCCCGTGTAGGATAACACCGCCGCGGCAAATGACCAGCCGCTCGATTTCCGGGCTCAATTCAGGCAGGAAAGACCGTCAGGTCCGCGTCCCGAGCGGCTGGTAGTAGTGCGTCCCCGCCTTGATCGACCCGATCGCCCGGATCAGCTCCTCGAAGTCCTTCTCGCTTTCCACGAAGTCGATGTCGCTGGTGTTGATCACCAGGAGCGGTGTCTCGTCGTACCGGTGGAAGAAGTCGTTGTACGTCCGGGCCAGCTCCGCCAGGTACTCCGGGTCGAACTTCCGCTCGAACTCACGCCCGCGCTTTCGAATCCGCGCCAGCAGCACGTCGAGCCGCGCCTGCAGGTAGATGACCAGATCGGGCTTCATCACTCGCGGCCCCAGGTGCTCGTAGACGCGCTCGTACAAAGCCAGCTCGTTGGGATCCAGCGTGATCGAGGCAAAGATCCGGTCCTTCGCGAACAGGTAGTCGCTGACCGTCACCTGCGAGAACAGGTCCTGCTGGAACAAGTCTTGTTGTTGCTTGAAGCGACTGAGGAGGAAGAAGAGCTGCGTCTGGAAAGCGTACTTGTTGCGGTCCTGGTAGAAGCTCGGCAGGAACGGATTCTCCTCGACGAGCTCGAACACGCTGCGCGCGCCGAGACGCTTCACCAGGGAGCGGGTGAGCGACGTCTTCCCAACCCCGATCGGCCCTTCCACCACGATGTAGCGATGCCTCGGCTCCACGGCGGCGGGATGTCACCACAGAACACACGCGGTTTCAGCATTGACAAATTCCGGCGGATCGGGTTTGCGCGCGCGGCGCGCAGGCCGCATCCTGAGGATCCGCATGGACACGCACCGCATCGACAATCCGTACACCGGCGAGACGGTCGCCGAGCGCAGGCTCCTCCGCGATGACGAAGTGGAAGGCCTGGTCACCCGCGCCTTTCGCGCCCACAAGGGCTGGGCGAAGACGCCCATCGCCGAGCGGGTCGCCCTCTGCGAGCGCTTCTGCCAGGAGCTCGAGAAGGACGCCGAGCGCATCGCCCGCGAGGTCACGCAGCAGATGGGCAAGCCGCTGGCGCAGGCGCGCGGCGAGGTGAAGACGACCCTGCACCGCGCCCGCACCATGATGGCGCTCGCGCCCGAGGCCCTCCGCGACGACCCGCTCCCGCCCGTCGCCGGCTTCACGCGCTTCGTGCGGCACGAGCCGGTCGGGGTGGTGCTCGATATCAGCGCCTGGAACTACCCTCTCCTGATCACCGTGAACGTGGTGGTCCCCGCGGTGCTGGCCGGCAACGCGGTCCTGATCAAGCACGCCAACCGCACCGCGCTCTGCGGCGACGCCTTCGCCCGCGCCTTCGAGCGGGCCGGCGCGCCCGAGAGCCTGGTCACGGCCATCGACGCCACGCACGAGACCTGCGCGAAGATCATCGCGCGGCCCGAGGTGGGCTACGTCAGCTTCACCGGCTCGGTCCGCGGAGGCCACGAGGTCTACCGCGAGGGAGCCGGGCGGTTCATCGACGTCGGCCTGGAGCTGGGCGGCAAGGACCCGGCGTACGTCGCGCCGGACGCGGACCTCGACCACGCGATCGCGAACATCGTCGACGGCGCCTACTACAACGCCGGCCAGAGCTGCTGCGGCATCGAGCGCATCTATGTGCACGCCTCGCTCTACGACAGCTTCGTGGAAGGCGCGCTCGAGGAGGTCCGCAAGTACCGGCTGGGCGATCCGCTGGACGCCGCCACCAGCATGGGCCCGATGGCTCAGCCCGATGCGCCGCGCAAGCTCGCGGCCCAGACGGAGGAGGCGCGCGCCAAGGGTGCCCGGGTCCTGTGCGGCGGCAAGCCGGTCAACGATTCCGCCGGACGCGGACGCTTCTTCGACCCCTGCCTGGTGGTGGACGCCAACCACACCATGCAGGGCCTGATGGTCGAGGAGAGCTTCGGCCCCATCGTCGGCGTCCAGAAAGTCGCCGACGACGACGAGGCCGTACGCTTGATGAACGACAGCCCGTACGGTCTGACCGCCGCGATCTGGACGCGGGACCAGGAGCGCGCCTTCCGCATCGGCGCGCAGATCGAGACCGGCACGTTCTTCATGAACCGCTGCGACTACCTCGATCCGCAGCTTCCCTGGACCGGCGTGAAGGACACCGGCAAGGGCATGTCGCTCTCCAGATACGGCTTCCTTCCCCTGACCCGGCGGAAGTCATTCCACCTGCGCACGCAGACCTGAAGCACCCCCGCCCGCAGAGCGGCATCGCATGGGCATGCCACTGGTCCGCATCGCCCTACGCAAGGGCACGAAACCCGAGTTCCGCCGCGCCGTCGCCGACTCCGTCCACCGGGCGATGGTGGAAACCATCAAGGTCCCCGAGCAGGACAGGTTCCAGGTGATCACCGAGCACGACGAGTCCGGCCTGATCTACGACCCGTCGTACCTGGGCATCTCCCGCAGCGACGGCGTCGTGTTCATCCAGATCACGCTGAACGCCGGCCGCACAGTGGAGCTGAAGAAGTCCCTCTTCGCACGCATTGCGCAGCTTCTGCGGGAATCCCCCGGCGTGCGCCCGGAGGACGTCTTCGTGAACCTGGTCGAGGTGCCAAAAGAGAACTGGTCCTTCGGCAACGGCATCGCCCAGTACGCGTAGAAAACCCGGGACTGCGTCCGCGCGCTGAATGGCACGGTCAATGCGTATTGTGTCCCCGGTTGATTGCCCGCTCCACCGCCGCGAACTCCTCCACGGTGAGCGTCTCGCCGCGGCGCTGCGGGTCGATGCCCGCGCGCCCCAGCGCTTCCCGGGCGCCCGGAAGCGACTTCACCGCGTTCCACAGCGTCTTCCTTCGCTGCGAGAAGGCGGCCTTGACCAGCGCCCGGAACCGCGCCTCGTCGCGCACCTCTGCCCGCGGTGCCGGAAGGAAGTCTAGCACCAGCGCGGCGCTCTCCACGTCGGGCGGCGGCGTGAAGGCATGCCGCGGCACCTCGAGCCCGATCGACGCGTCCGCCACGTGCTGCACCAGAACCGAAAGGAGCCCGTAGTCCCGCCCGCCGGCCCGGGCCGCGACCCGCTCCGCCACCTCCCGCTGCAGCAGCAGCACCGCCCGACGGACCGCATCTCGCTGGTCGAGCAGGTGGAAGAGGATCGGCGAGCTGAGGTGATACGGCAGGTTCCCGCACACCACCACGCGCTTTCCCGCGCGCTGCGCGACGGCGCGCAGATCGAAGCTCTTCGCGTCCGCCTCCGCGACCTCCACTTCGGGAAGCTCCGCGCGCAGGACCGGCACCAGCTCGCGATCGCGCTCGACGGCGATCACCTGCGCTCCGGCCGCCGCCAACGCCCGGGTGAAATGTCCGAGACCGGCGCCCAGCTCCACCACCCAATCGCCGCGACCGACCCGGGCCAGCGCCGCCAGCGACCCCAGAAGCCGCTCGTCGCCGAGGAAGTTCTGCCCCCAGGCCTTCTTCGGCCGGAGCCCGTGCCGCCGCAAGAGCTCCGCGGGCTTCACAGCCGCCATCCGGGGTCTGCCGACATCGCGGGGTCCGCCCGCTCGCCCCGCAGCAGCCGGTGCGCTCCGGCGATGGCGATCATCGCCGCGTTGTCCGTGCAGAGGCGCGGCTCGGGCAGGTGCAGCGCGATCCCATCGGCAGCGCAGCGCTCCTTTGCCAACGCCCGCAGCCGCGAGTTGGCCGCCACGCCGCCGCAGATCACCATCGTCTCGAGCCTCGCCGCCCGCGCCGCGCGCACCGCGCGCTGGGTGAGCGCGTCGCAGACCGCCTCCTGGAACGAGGCGCACAGGTCCGACAGCGCCTGCCCCGAGGGCACCCCGTGCTCGCGCACGTGGCTGAGCACCGCCGTCTTGAGCCCGCTGAACGAGAAGTCGAACGCGGCGCGGGAACGCCGCGACAGCCCGCGCGGAAAATCGATCGCGGCCGGATTGCCGGTCCGCGCCAGCCGATCGACGTGGGCGCCGCCCGGATAGGGCAGCCCGAGCAGCTTCGCCACCTTGTCGAATGCCTCCCCGGCCGCGTCGTCCAGCGTGTGCCCGAGCGCGCGGTACTCCCCCAGCGAGCGGACCTCGTACAGCGAGGTATGTCCGCCCGAGACGACCAGGGCCAGCCAGGGCGGCGCGGGCGCGGGCTCCGCGAGCAGCACCGCGAGCAGGTGTCCTTCCAGGTGATTCACGCCGACCAGCGGCAGCCGCGAAGCGAGCGCGAGCGACTTCCCCACCTGGACGCCCACCAGCAGCGCGCCGATCAGGCCGGGACCGCGCGTCACCGAGATCCCGTCCAGGTCCGACAGCTCGCAACCGGCCTTCCGGAGCGCCTCGTCGATCACCGGCAGCACGCGCTGCAGGTGGTCGCGGGAGGCGAGCTCGGGCACCACCCCGCCCCACTTCTCGTGCACTTCGCGCTGCGTGTGCACGACGTCCGAGAGCACGCGTCCGCGCAGCCCCTCGCCCGCCTCGACCACGGCGGCCGCGGTCTCGTCGCAGCTCGTTTCCAGGCCGAGGACGCGCATTCGCGCAGGTTTAACGCGAAGGGACGAGGTTCGCGAGGATGACCTTCACGTCCTTCGCGAAATCTCCCGCCGGCTCCAGCTCGAGATAGCGGCGATACGCCTTCTCCGCCTCGCCGAGCCGGCCGAGCGAGTGGTACGTGGTGCCGAGCAGGAGCTGCGCGCGAGCGCTCTTCGGATCGAGCCGCGCGGCGGACTGCAGCGGCTCCACCGCGCTCCGCGGCTGATCCGCTTCGAGGTACGCGTCGCCGAGCGAGATCAGCACCGGGACCGAGTCGGGCCTCAGCGCCAGGGCCCTGCGGAACTCGCCGGCGGCCCCCTTGTAGCTGCCTTGCCGGAACAGATCGTTGGCGCGAGCGACCGCCTCCGCGTACCCGGGAGGCCCCGCCGCCACCGCGGGCGCGGCGGCCGAGGCGCTGGTCGTGGGCCGCGCCACGTTTCTCGGCTCCAGCCAGGGCGAGTCCCGGCGCTGGGTCCTCGGCTGCGGCCGCAGCGTCCAGGCCAGGAAGAACACCACAGCGGCGCCCAGGAACCACGGCCACCTGCGGCGCAGGGGGAGCTCCGTCCCGGCTCCCACGTCCGGCGGCGGCGTGGTGGTGGCGACCGGCGCGATGGGCGGCTCGCTCAAGGTGTCGTGGAGCATCAGCACGCGCGCGAGCGGAGCGTCCGGCGAGAACGCCTTGGCCGCCCGGCCCACCGCCGGCGAAATCCGCCGCAGCCCACCCAGCGCCTCGGCCCCGCTCCGGGCGGGCAGCTCGACCACATGATGCAGGCGCACCGGCTCGCCGGCGCCCAGCTTCGCCAGCGCCTGCTCCGCCTCGCGCCGCAGCCGCTCGCGGCGCGTCCCTCGCAGTGGCGCGAAATGCACGATGCGCGGCGGGTCCACCGGGGCCGCCGGAGCGGAGGCGGCCGCGCGCGCGTGCAGCGAGGCGGGCCGGGATCCCCGCCGCAGGATCCCGTCGTCGAGCAGCTGCCGCACGATGCCGAGCGTGGCGAGGTCGTCCGCGGGGGACAGATCGATCACCGCCCGCAGGCTGCGCGTCCCGTCGAAGTGCCGCAGCACGGCGTTCGCCTCGTCGGGCAGGTCCTGGAGCTTCGCCTCGAGCTGGCCGACGTCGATGGTCAGCCGCGAGTCCATCGGCAGGTCCGGCGCGACTCGCGCCAGGTCGTCGATCCGCCGCATCGCCTCGACCAGCGCCGCCTGCGTACCGCCGTTGATCCGCCTCTCGCGCCTGGCCACGTCGGTGAGGTCCACGCGGAACTCGCCCGCTTCCCAGGTCATCAGCCGCCAGAACGCGGCACCGCCCGAGACCGGGCCCAGCTCGGCGTCGATCACCTCGCCCTCGCGGACCCACACGGTGGCGAGCTGGGCGCCGTTCTCGCAATGCACGATCGCGTCCTTCTTCCAGCCCTGCAGCGACTGGAAGACGTCCATCAAGCCGAGGTCGTTCACCGAGCCGGTGAGCTGCGCAGGAGCGGCGGGATCGGAGAGCCGCCGCCGATCGAGCAGGTGCTGCACGCGCTGCACCAGCTCCTTGAGCAGGACCGGCTTGACCAGGTATTCGTCCGCGCCGGCCTCGAGCGCCCGCGCCGTCGCCGCCGCGCCCGTCTCCGATCCGATCAGGATCGCCGGGATGCCCGACAGCTTCTCGTGCGCGCGCACCGCCCTGCACACCTCGAGGCCGTCCGGGGACGGCAGCGTCGTCTCGCAGACCACGGCCTGGACGCGGCCCTCGCGCAGCGCTCGCATCGCCTGCTCGCCGTCTGCCGCCGCCTCGACCGTGAACCCCGCCCGGCGCAGCGCCAGAGACAGCATGCGCAGGCCCTGCGGGTCGCCGTCCGCGACCAGCACCGTCTCCTTCATCAGCCCTTCCGCTTCCCGAAGAGCAGCCCCGAGAGGACGCCTCCTCCCGGCTTCTGCGGATTCTTGCCGCGGCGCTGCTCGATCAGGCGCAGCTCGAGCGCAGCGTCCGCATGGCGCGGATCGACCTCCAGCGCCTTCTTGAACGCGTCTGCGGCCGACTCCGGATCCTTGGTGCGCCAGAGCACGCCCGCGACGTAGTAGGTGCGCGCCGTGACTCCTGGAGCGCGCAGCGCGCGATTGATCAGCGAGGCCGCCTCTTCCTTGGTCTTCGGCGACGCCTTGGGATCGGCGGCCAGCCCCCAGGCGAGCGCCGCGAGCACGTCCCCGCTCGGGTCCAGCTCCGCGGCGCGCCGCAGCTTGGCCAAAGCGCCCTCGAAGTCCCGCTTCTTCAACAGCACCTCGCCCATCTTCAGGGCGACGCCCGCCTCGTCCTTCTTCGACGGGCCCTGCGCCGACTTGAGGGCGGCGTTGTACCTGGCGCGCGCCTCCGGAGTGGCGATCGACTCGTACGCATCCTTGAGGAGCGCGAAGAGCGTCTGGAGATCGCCCTGCACCGAGGCCAGACCCACGGTCCGGTCCGGATGGAACCGCTTGGCGGCTTCCAGGTACGCGGTCCGGATCTTGTCGGTGCTGGCGGTCGCGTCCACGCCGAGCCTCGCGTATGCGGTCTGGCTGGGCGCCATCTGGACGCGGACGCGCACGTCCTCGGCGAACTGCCTCTCCTCCCCGGTCAGGACCTGCTTCGGCGCGACGTCCGTCACCTTGGGCGTGAGAGCGACCGCACCCTCGAATTCCTCGCGGGTGGGGAGCGCTCCCAGGTTTCGCATCCCGCGCGAAACCATCTTCTTGCGCAGCTGCTTGCCGCGCGCGTCGTCCACACCAGCGGAGGCCGGCGGCGCCGGCTCCGCCGGCGGGACCTTCTCCGTACGCCCGCCGAGGTCGAGCTCCAGCTCCTCCTCCCCCTCGGGCGGGGACGATGACGGCGCTTCCTGCTCTTCCAGCGGGAGCGAGTCGAGACGGTCGATGGCCTCCTTCTCGCTGAGGTGCTCGCCGGCGGGATCCGGCTCCGCGCCGCCTGCCAGCAGGAGCGCGACCATCACCGCTTCCGCCCGCTTCTGCGGGAGCTGCGACGCCTGCACGAAATCGGGCAGCCGGCGCGAGACCCCCAAGAGGCCCGCCGCGCGGCGATCGACGGGCTGAAGCGTGGTGCGCTTCTTCAGCTCGGGCCAGTCGACGGACAACCGCACCGGGTTCTGTCCCAGCCAGGAGATCACCTTCGCCCGCCGCCTCGCGTACCGATCGTGCTCGAGCGCGTCCACCAGGCAGCCCAACGGGTCGACCACCACCTCGCGCGCCCACGGCGGCGGCGGCTCCCATCCGCGCCAGTCGTACTTGCCCTCGGTCAGCCCGAGCAGGGTCAACAGATTGCTGGTGTGCTGCGCGGCGAGCGCGGCGCGCAGCTGCCCGGGCGTGAGCACCTTCTTCGCCACAAGCAGCTCGCCGTGGCGCTTGCCTTTGCGCAGCGCTTCCTCGCCGCTGGACTCGATGTCGAGCGCGTTCACCCAGTCGTTGGCGAGCAGCACGTGGGCGAGGTTCTGGACTCCGGAGAACTTCGTGGTGCCGCAAATGTCCCCGGCGCGAAAAAAGACCCGGATCTCCGGATCCTGTGGAGTCTCGAGCCAGAGCGTCCCGCTCGCCCGCGACCGGAAGGCCGCGGCGACCAGCTCCGGAGCGCTGGTCTCGGACAGGTCTCCCTGGGCCAGCGACGGGAGAAGCTCGAACGTGTCCACGCTTCTATCCTACCCCGAACCTCCGGGGGCCCGCGGAGTATGAATCTGTCGGAGCGCCTCGTACACGGCGATCCCCGTGCAGGTCGAAAGATTGAGGCTGCGGGCGCTCGGCTCCCGGATCATCGGCACCCGCACCCGGCGGGCCGCAAAGCGCTCCAGCAGGGCCTCCGGCAGGCCGTCCACTTCGTCCCCGAGGACCAGGTAGTCCCCGGGCGAGAAGCGCGCCTGCCAGAGCCCGGTCCCGCCGCGGCCGCTGAAGAGGTGCAGCCGCTCCTCGCCCACCGCCTCCGCCGCCAGGAGCTCGTCGAACGAGCTCCAGGTCGCCGCGTGGACCTTGTCCCAATAGTCGAGACCGGCCCGGCGCAGGTCCTTGTCGTCGATGCGGAACCCGAGCGGCGCGACCAGGTGCAGCCGCGAGCCGGTCACGGCGCAGAGCCGCGCGACGTTGCCGGTGTTGGGAGGGATCTTCGGCTCCACCAGGACCACGTTGAGGCGCGCCGAGCCGGGGTCGAGAAAGAGACCTTGTGCCGCGTGCTGCTGCCCGGTATTCGGTGCCGGCATGGCGGTAATTGCAATCATCGCCAATCCAAACGCACGCCGCAACCGCGAGTGGCCGCTCGCTTCCGAGCAGCTTCGCAAGGCTGCGCCGGGCGCCTCGATCCTCGAGACGCGAGGACCCGAGGAGCTGGCCGGGGTTGCCAAGGCGGTGGCGAAGGACCGCCCGCGCGTGCTGGCGATCGCCGGCGGCGACGGCACGGTCACGCACACCGTCACCGCGCTCTACAACACGCTGGGCGACGACCTTCCCCCGCTGGCGCTCCTGGGCGGCGGCGCCTACGACTCGCTCGCTCCCCTCGGCGGGAGGGGAGACGCGGAGGGTCGCCTGCGCCGGCTCTCCGAGGCCCTGGCCTCGGGAACCGAGCTGCGCGTCGAGCAGCGCGACACGCTGCGGATCGTGCCCGACGGATCGAAGTCCGGCGCGCGCTGCGGCTTCCGCTTCGGCGTCGGCCTTCCCGTCCGCTTCATCGAGGCGATCTACGCGACCGGGAACGCGGGGCCGCTCGCCAGCACGCGGGTGCTCGCCCGGGCGTTCTGGTCCTCGCTCCGGCGCGGGCCGTTCGCCCGGAAGCTCTATGCGCCGATGGACCTGCGGGTGCGCCTCGACGGCGAGGAGTGGCCGCGCATCGAGATCTACGGCCTGGTCTGCTCGTCGGTCGCGGAAGCCGGCCTCGGCCTGCGCCCCTTCCGCCGCGCGACCGAGCAGCCGGGAGCCTTCCACGTCCTGGGTCTCACGGCGGGGCCGCGCCAGTTCGCGCTCGAGCTGCCCCGCCTGCTCCTCGGGCTCCCGGCGCGGCGCGATCGGCTGCTCGAAGGCGTGGGAGAGGACCTGGAGCTGTCCGCCCGCGCCCCGCTCTCCTGGCTCCTGGATGGCGAGATCTACACCAGCAAGACCGGCCGCATTGCCGTCGGCCTGGGCCCGCGCGTGTCGCTGGTGCGGCCGTGATCCTGCGCAACCCGCGCACCGGCGCCGTGCTGGCCCACCGGGTCGAGCGCGCTTCCACGCCGCTGGCACGGCTCCGCGGTCTGCTCGGACGCAGCGCCCTGCCCGAGGGAGAGGCCCTGGTGATCGACCCCTGCGCGTCGATCCACACCTTCTTCATGCGCTTCCCCATCGACGCCGCGTTCCTCACCCGGGACCTGCGCGTGGTGCGGGCCATCCTCGACCTCAAGCCCTGGCGCGCCACGCGGCCGTACCGGGAGGCGGCGATGGTGGTCGAGCTTCCAGGCGGTACGCTCGCGCGCACCGGGACGCGCGAAGGGGACTTCCTGTCCATCGAGTCCTGAGCCTGCCCCGTGTAGGGGACATGCGATTGCGTGTCCCCTGGACTTCCTGGCGCTAGAATCCGCCCATGGGCTCCTTGCGCATGCCGACCGCCGAAGAAGCGCTCCCGGGCCACCCCGAGCCGATGCGGGTCCCACTGCGGCACACCGTTCTCGGAACACCCCTCGTCGGTCCCTTCCCGGAGGGCTACCAGCGGGCCCTGTTCGGGATGGGCTGTTTCTGGGGAGCGGAGCGAAAGTTCTGGGAGCTCGAGGGCGTCTACACCACGGCGGTGGGATACGGCGGCGGCTACACGAAGAACCCGACCTACCGCGAGGTCTGCTCGGGAGCGACGGGCCACGCCGAGGTGGTGCTGGTGGTCTACGACCCGAAGCGCGTCTCGTACGCGGATCTTTTGAAGACCTTCTGGGAGAGCCACGATCCCACGCAGGGGATGCGCCAGGGCAACGACGTGGGCACCCAGTACCGCAGCGCGATCTACCCGACCACTCCCGCGCAGCGCGCGGAGGCCGAGCAGTCCCGAGAGGCCTTCCAGGCCGCGCTGGAGAAGGACGGGTACGGCGGGATCACCACCGAGATCGCGGAAGAGCCGCCCTTCTATTACGCCGAGGACTATCACCAGCAGTACCTGGCCAAGAACCCGGGCGGATACTGCGGGCTGGGCGGCACGGGCGTGTCGTGCCCGATGCCGGTCCGGAGGGCGTAGGAGGCTCAAGGTCACCCTTCGCGGGAACACGCAGAAGAAGCGTAGGCGCAGTGTCGCCTTCGGCAAGAGCGCCTAAGCTTCCAACCGGACCCCCGGCGCGGCGATCTGCTCCACCACGCGCTCTCCGGCCGCCACGTGCGTCCCCTCCCAGACCACGGCGCGCTCGAGCTGGGCGCCGGCATCGACGCGGGCGCCCGCTCCAATCATCACGCCCGGACCTAGCCTGGCCCCGGCTTCCACGATCGCGCCCACCTGGATCAGCGCCGGCGACGCGACCGCCGTGTCGACGCGGGCAGAGGAGTGCACGAACGCGCCCGGGGCGCGCTCCTCGCAGCCCGCGAACGGATCCGCGTCCGGGCGGAAGCGCCGCAGCGGCACGCGGCCCTCGAGGACGTCGAGGTGGGCGCGCAGGAGCGAACGCGGAGCGCCCAGGTCGCCCCAGTAGCCGTTCTGAAGGAAGCCGTGCACCTTCGCGCCGTCGTGGATGGCGCGCACGTATGCCGTCCGGTTGATGTCGCTCTCGCCTTCCGGGAGCCGCGCGATCAGCTCGGGTTCCAGCAGGTGGACCCCGGTGAAGTGGGTCCGCGTGAGCGACGGATCCGCCCCCGCGCCGCGACCCGCGATGCGGCGGACGTTCATGGCCGCGTCCACCTCGACGGCGCTGTACGTCGCGCCGCGCGGATACGGAGCCAGCACCATGGTGGCCACGGCGCCGGCCTTCTTGTGCGCGGCAAGCGCCGCCTGCAGGTCCACATCGAAGACCATGTCGCCGTTGAGCAGGAAGAAGGTGCCGTTCCCGAGCATCGGCTGCGCGTGGCGCACGCCGCCGCCGGTGCCGAGGATGTGCTTCTCCTCGCGCGAAATCTGCAGATGAAGCGCCAGCTCGCCGGCGATCGCCCGAGCGCCCTGCTCCATCGCCGCGCCCAGGTGGTGGGTGTTGATCACGATCTCCGTCACGCCCGCGTTCTTGAGGAGCGCGAAGTTGTAGCGGAGCAGCGGGACCCCGCAGAGCGGAATCAAAGGCTTCGGGACCTTGTCGGTGAGCGGGCGGAGCCGCGTGCCGAACCCGGCACAGAGCACCATCGCCTTCACGCTACTCCAGCGCGGGCGCAGCGCCTTGCGCTGGCCGGCGAACCAGGCGGAGCAGCGCTCCGATCCGGCCCTGCAGCAGCGAGACCAGGCCTACGTAGAAGAAGCCCCACTGGAACAGCAGCAGGAAGGGGAGCGAGAAATACACGCCCTTGTCGAGCGCGAACCCGATCGCGCTGGTCAGATACGCGCCGAGCGCCAGCTCCAGGAGCGGCTGCGCGGTGAGCAGCGTGCGGTACTTCTTCTGCAGCCAGGACCGGTCCCGGCCCTGCATCCCCGTCTTGGGCGTGCGGGTGAACCCGGTCTCGTAGCCGACCAGGGCCTCGATCACCGCCTTGCTCTGGTTGACGCACATCCCGATGCCCAGGGCCATGATGAACGGCAGATACTTCACTTGCTTCCACCACGCCATGCCGATCTCGCGCTGGCTGGCCGTGTAGAAGACCACCACGCTCATGGTGGCGGTCCAGAAGAACGGCAGATCCAGCAGCAGCACCTCGTACCAGCCGTGCTTGAAGCGGATCACCATGCTCACCGGCATCAGCACCGTGAGCAGGATCATCAGCGGATAGGTGAAGTTCGCGGTGAGGTGGAAGAACGCCTCCAGCTTCACCTCCCGCGGCAGCCCGCTGCGCAGGATCCGCGGCAAGAGCTTCCGGGCGGTCTGGATGCTGCCCTTGGCCCAGCGGTGCTGCTGCGACTTGAACGCGTTCATCTCCACCGGCACTTCGGCCGGCGACACCACTTCCGGCAGGTAGACGAACTGCCAGCCGCGGAGCTGGGCCCGGTAGCTCAGGTCCAGGTCTTCGGTCAGCGTGTCGTGCTGCCACCCCCCGGCGTCCTCGATGGTGGCGCGCCGCCAGACGCCGGCGGTCCCGTTGAAGTTGAAGAACCGGCCGCTGCGGTTGCGGGCCGTGTGCTCGATCACGAAGTGGCCGTCGAGGAAGATCGCCTGGGCCTGGGTGAGGTGCGAGTACTCGCGGTTCAGGTGCTCCCACCGGACCTGCACCATGCCGATGCGGTCGTCGGTGAAGAAATGCACGGACCGCCGCAGAAAATCACGGGCGGGGACGAAATCGGCATCGAAGACCGCCACCAACTCGCCCCGGGCGCGGGCCAGGCCCTCCTGGAGGGCGCCGGCCTTGAACCCCTGCCGGTTCTCGCGGTGCAGGTAGGTGATGTCGACGCCTTGCTCCTTGAGCCATGCGACCCGGGAGCGGGCGATTCCCTGCGTCTCGTCGGTGGAGTCGTCCAGGACCTGGATCTCGAGCAGATCGCGGGGGTAGTCGATTCGAGCGACCGCGTCGATCAGGCGCTCGACGACGTACATCTCGTTGAAAACGGGTAGCTGGATGGTGACGCGCGGAAGGCGCTCGAACTTCCGCCTGGGGGCCGGGAGGTTGCCCTTGTACTTGTAGTACAGGTACGCCATCACGTACCTGTGCGACCCGTAGACGGAGAGGACCAGCAGGACCAGGAAATAGGTCGCTAGGAAGAACACCTCCACCCGGGTCATCGACTCTCCACCGCCAAACACGAGCAATTACCGGGGGGTCGGCCCGGAGTGGCGCGGGACTCTAGGTGACGCTCGACCGCTTGTCAAACGGCCCTACAGACTGCGCTGCACTGCGCCACCGCTACCGCGCGCCTGCAGCCGGGACGCGCGGCTCCCACCCTGGCACACAACGTGTGCACACCCTCGCGTAGGTGGCATCTGCCTTGCGCTGCAACCCCCTGCGAATCCAGGCGCAATGGTCGGGGGAGAGGCCGAAGAAGTTGCGGTCCAGGGCGGCGTCGTCGGCGTAGGCCCGCTTGACCTCGGCGAGCGACCAGGAGGCGGGGAACGGCCGGTAGCGGAGGGCGGGCTCGCGGATCCACCACTCAGTGAACCCGAATCGCGCGTGGTGCTCATCGTAGATCCGCGTGCCCGGGTACGGAACCAGGACGCCGCGCGCGTTGAACGCCGCGGTGAGCGGCGCCGCCTGGTCGATGAACTCGACCGTCGCGCGCAGCTCGTCGAGCGTCTCGTCCGGCCAGCCGAACATGAGGTTGACCATGCAGTGCAGATCGATGTCGCGGGCGTCTCCGAGCACTTCCAGCACCCGCGCAACCGTCACGCCCTTGCCGATGCGCAGGAGCATCTCCGGATCGGCGCTCTCCATCCCGATGTCCACGCCGGTGCAGCCCGCCGCCTTCATCCGCTCGAGGATGTCGCGGTCCAGGTGGGCGGGATGCGCGGTGCAGGTCCAGTACACGCGCAAGGGCGCCAGCGCCTCGCACAGCTCCAGCATCCGGCGGCGCCCCACGGCGAACGAGTCGTCGAAGAAGGAGAACGCGCTCGCGCCGGTCCGCTCGCGCAAGGAGGCGATCTCCTGGGCGATGGCGGCGGCGCCCCGGTACCGGAACCGCCGGCCGGTCACGTTGTTGCTGCAGAACGTGCAGGCGGCTGGACATCCGCGCGAGGCCAGCAGGCCCGCCGGCCCCACCGGGCCGCGCGCGCCATACCAGGCCGGGTCGAAGAGGTCGAGGGCATCCAGCGGCGAGGCCAGGCCGTCCAGATCCAGCAGGAAGCCGCGCGACGCATTGAGACCGCCGCGCCACGCCAGCGATCGCACTCCGGAAAGGTCCCGCTTTCCGTCGAGGGCGTCGCAGAGCTCGACGAGCGTCTCCTCTCCTTCTCCGCGCAGGGAGTAGTCGAATCCGTGAGCGAGCGGCTCGAGAGGAACCACCGTGGGATGCGGCCCCCCGCAGACCAGGGGAACCCCGCAGCCCGAAAAAGCGCGCGCCAGCGCATACGCGTCCTGCGCGTACAGCGTCTTGCAATGGATCCCGACCAGCGTCGGCCCGAACGCCAGCGTCTGCTCGACGATCCGGGCGTGCTCCTTCGGTGCGAACGGCGCGCTCGCGTCCAGCAGCGCCACCTCGTGCCCCGCCCGCCGCAGCGCCGACGCCAGGTAGAGGAACGAGAGCAGGGGTGTTCGCACCGTCTCGTCGGTCGGCGGATTGATCAGGAACAGCCGGGCCACGAAGACAAGGTTACCCTGCACCCGACTGCGCGCACAGAGCAGGGGGCCAGGGGAAGACCGGAGGTGCCCCCAGCACGTCGGCCCCGGGCCACGGCGCTCTCAGCTCGCAGGCTTCCGGATCGAGCCGCAGCGGTCCCGGGGGCTCGGTGCGCTCGGGCACGAAAGTCTGGCCGCGCCGGACGGTGCGGACGCGGAGCGCGCGCTCGGCCAGCGCGGCTAGCCTGTGGTCCACCGCGCAGGGCGGGTCGTTCCAGGCGGGAAGGTCGCGCCAGCGCAAGGCGTCCAGCGCACGGTCCCAGTCCTTTTGCGTCGCAGCGCCGCCGGCGATCACGGGCGCGACCAGGCTTTCGTAGAGTTCCCGCGCCCGGGCCCGGTCGCGGTGCAGATCGATCAGCTTCCACCAGCGTCCCGGGTGGAAAGCATCCGAAAGAAAGTGCGGCGCTCCCGACTCCAGGAACGGCAAGAACCCGTAGACCCGCAGGGCTTCGGCGCAGGCCGGACCCAGGGCGTCCCGCAGATCCAGCTCGCCGGCCTGCACGTGCAAGGCCTCGCGCTCTCCCAACCTGCGGGCAATGAAGCCGCCGAGCGCGGCGAAGTAGGCCGCGCCGGCGATCGAATCACCCGACCCGTCGGGCCAGACCTGCGCCGGCCAGGCTTCGTTGCCGATCCAGGCAGCCAGCGCCTCGTGGACGTTGGGAGGCGCGGGCGGCCGCTCCGTATGGAAGTGCGAGAGCTCATGGATCAGCGGCCCGACCAGCCGCGCGTCGACGAACGCCAGCGGCTCGCGCCCTGCCGCTCCGTCCAGATCCGCCGGATAGGCGTAGAGCATCGGCATCGATCCGCCGAAGTGGCACCGCGCGTAGACCTCCGAGAGCGTGCGGCCTTCGACCAGCTCCCGGGGCGTCGCCGCTCCCAGGCAGGTACCACAGGAAAGCCCGGCATCCGCAACGCTTGCGAAGAGCGCGTCCAGCGCCGCGGACAGCCGCGGCATGAGGTCCAGCCGGAGCGGCTCGCCGAATACCTTGCGCTCGGGTTCGCCCTTTCCCTCGAGCTGCCGCGCCCGCATCGCCGGCATGGACGACCCGTAGTGCGCCAGAAGGCCGGTCCGCGCCGCCGGCCGTAGCAGCTCGGCCGCGACCAGGGAATCCAGCATCCCCGGCGCGAGGCGCACGGCGCGCATCCATTCCGCGCGCCGCTCCACCACCCGCGCGGCGAGCTCGATCAACTCCCGGAGCGCGTCGCCGCCCACGCCCGCCGTTCAGGGATGCGCCGTCCTCACGGGCGGCGGCGGCAACGAGCGCTTGAACACCGCCCAGGTGCGGAGCGTATCCAGCGCGACCTTGAGCTGCGGGTCGTCCTTCGGATCGTCCGGCGAGCCGGGCTGCGGCGGGGGCGGCTGCAGCGAGGCGGCGGCGATGATGCTGCCGTTGCCGTCCTCGCCTTTGAAGTGCCCGGGCAGGCTGCGCTCGCGCGGGGCGTCGTCGTCGGATGCGCTGGCCTTCACCCACACGTCAGGCATGATCCCGCGCTCCTGGATGCTGCGACCCGACGGCGTGTAGTAGCGCGCGACCGTGAGCTTGAGGCCGGAGCCGTCCTCCAGCTCGATCACGGTCTGCACCGAGCCTTTTCCGAACGTCCGCGTCCCGATCACCACCGCCCGGCCCTGGTCCTGCAGCGCGCCCGCCACGATCTCGCTGGCGCTGGCGGTCCCGCCGTCGACCAGGACCACCATCGGGTAGCGCGGCTCGGTGCCCTTGGGATGGGCCTTCTCCACCTCGACGTGCTTCGCGCCCCGTCCCTTGGTGGTGACGATCACGCCGCCGTCCAGGAAGCGGTCTGCCACCTTCACCGCCTGGTCGAGCAGGCCGCCCGGGTTGTGCCGCAGGTCCAGCACCACTCCGGTCAGATCGCCCCCGGCGTCCGCCCGCAGCGAGTCGAGCGCCTTGCGCAGGTAGACGTCGGTGCGATCCTGGAAGCTCTTGATCTTCACGTAGGCCAGCTTCCGATCGAACAGCTTCTCCTCGACCGAGACGATGCGGATCACGTCCCGCATCAGCGTGAACGTGCGCGGCTCGGCCCAGACCATCCGGAGCGCCTTCACCGTGACCTTGGTCCCCGGCGGTCCCATCAGCGCCCGGACCGCCTCGGACTCCCGCCAACCCAGCACCGCCTTCCCGTCGATCTCGATCAGCCGATCCCCGGGCTGGAACCCGGCGCGCGAGGCCGGCGTGTCGTCGATCGGCGCGACCACCACCACTTCGTCACCCCGGATCGCAAGCTCCAGGCCGACCCCGCCGTACTCGCCTTCGGTCTCCTGCTTGAGCGCGGCATAGGAGCGCGGATCCATGAAGGTGGAGTGCGGGTCCAGCGTCCGCACCATGCCGTCCACCGCGCCGTAGAGCAGGCGCGTCTCGTCGACCGGCTCGACGTAGTTGTTCTCGATCAGCGAGAGCACGTGGCTGAAGACGTCGAGCTTCCGGTACGGGCCCGCCGGGTCCTTCGCGGCCTGGGCGACGCGCACCGCCAAGAAGCCTCCCAGCGTGGCGCACGCGCAGAGCAGGAGAAATCTCTTCATTTCGCCGCCCCTCCTTTCGCGCCCGCCAGCAGGGGCGGCCCCCTGCGGCTGCGCTTCAGCCAAGGCTCGGGATCGAGCGGGTGCTGGCCGTCCCTCAGCTCGAAGTAGAGGTAGGGCCCTTTCAGCGATCCGGTGTCACCCACCGTCCCGACCTCCTCGCCGGCGTGGACCGTATCCCCGAGCGCCTTCTGCAGCTGATCGAGGTGCGCCATCAGCGAGAACATCCCGTCACCGTGATCCAGGATCAAGAGATTCCCGAATCCGCGGAACCAGCCGGCGTGGGCCACCTTGCCGCTCCAGACCGCGCGGATCGGCGTCCCGAGGGGAGCCCGGATGTCGATGCCATTCTGCATGGTGACGGTGCCGAATCGGCGGTCGACGGCGCGGCCGTAGCGAACCTCGATCTGACCACGGTCCACCGGAAACGGCAGCTTGCCGCGCGCCTTGCGGACGGACGACTTGCGCAGCGAGGACGGGGAGGTCCGCGTGCGCGGCGAGCCGTTGATCTCCTCGAACCTCCGGGTGAGCTCCCGGACCGCGTCCTCCAGCTCGCGCGCCGTCTGCTCGTGCACCGATCTCTCGCGCTGCACGGAGGCCAGCAGCGTGCGCTGCTGGTCGACCGACTTCTGGAGCTCCTCCCGGCGGTCCGACTCCCCCTTCACGCTCTGATCCTGCTCGGCGTGCGCCGCCGCCAGCTCGTTGCGCGCCGCGCGCGCCGTGTCCGCCTGGTTGCGCAGGACCGACAACGCCTCGAGATCGGACTTGAGCAGCACGTTGAAGAGATGGCTGCGGCGGATCAGGTCAATGACGCTGGTCGACCCGAGCAGGAAGCGCACGTACCCTTCGCGCCCCAGCCGGTAGCGGGCCACCAGCCTGGGCTGCAACACCTGCGTGGCTCTGTCGAGCTGCGCCTGCGTCTTGCGCGAGCTCTCCTCCGCCACCGAGAGACGGGCGGTGGCCACGCGCAGCCGGGCCTGGGCGGCGCGCAGCCCGCGCGACTCGAGCTCGATCTGGCGCTCGAGGTCGGCCAGCTTCCCGAGGACCGACGCCTCCTTGCCCGCCAGGGTCTTCGCCGCCGCGCGCTCGTCCTTCAGCCGCTGCTCGACCTCCGGCAGCGTCTGCGCGAGAGCGGCGGCGGCGACCAGCGCGATCATGTCTTGAGGAACCGCGCGACCGCGATCCAGCTTCCGAAGAAGCCGACCAGCGCGCCGCCGGCGAGGATGGCCGCGCCGTGCAAGGGCAAGAGATGCGGCGCGCTGACGCCGGCGGCGAACTCGAACGCCTGCGCCGCCCGGGGCAGGAGCCAGCGCTGCGCCCCGAACACCGCGCCGACCGCGATCGTGGCCCCGAGCAGGCCCTGCAGCGCTCCCTCCATCAGGAAGGGCGCCCGGACGTAGCCGTCGGTCGCGCCCACCAGCTTCATGATCTCGATCTCGTCGCGCCGGGCGTACACCGCCAGCCGGATGGTGTTGGCCACCACCAGCAGCGCGGCGCCGATCACCGCGAGGAGCGCGCCGGCGCCAAACGCGCGCAGGCCGCGGCCCAGGGCCTCCAGCTTCTCCAGCCACTCGCGCCCGAACTCCACGTCGCGGACGCCCTCGATCTCCCCCATCTCCGCCGCCAGCACCCGCGCGGCCGCTCCCGGCAGCGGCTGCCTGGGGCGGATCTCCAGCGAGGGCGGGAGCGGATTCTGGGTGAGCCCCTCGAGGGCGGACCCCAGCTCGCCCAGATCGGCGCGCAACCGCTGCAGGGCCGCCGCCGGAGGCACGTATTGCACCTCCAGGTCGCCGCGCGCGCGAAGCTGCTGCGCGATCTGTTGGGCGCGTCCCTCGGCCAGGGCCGGATCGAGGTAGAGCGTCATGCTGGCCTGCGCTCCCCAGGAGGTGAGGAGGCTGCGGGCGGTGAGCAAGCCGAGCACGAACGCGGTGCCGATGAACAGCGCCAGCCCGATGGTGAGCACCGAGACCAGCGACGGCAGCCGCGCCCGCCAGAGGTTGACGGCCGCGCGCCGCGAGAGCCGGAAGGCCACGTGCGCGATCATGCGTCGAACACCAGCTTCCCGTGCTCGAGCCCGACGGTGCGGCGGTGCCAGCGCTGCAGGAGCGTGCGGTCGTGGGTGGCCACGACCACCGTGGTCCCCCGCGCGTTCGCGTTGAAGAGGAGCTGCAGGATGCTGTCGGTCAGGGAGGGGTCGAGGTTTCCGGTGGGCTCGTCGGCGAGCAGGATGGTGGGCTCGTTGACCAGCGCCCGCGCGATGGCCACGCGCTGCTGCTCGCCGCCGGAGAGCCGCCGCGGCAGGCTCGCGCTCTTGTGCGCCAGGCCGACCTGGTCGAGCCGCTTGCGCGCCCGCTCGCGGATGTCGGCGTCGGAGGCGCCCAGCACCTCCAGCGCGTAGCCCACGTTCTCCAGCACCGTGCGGTTCTCGAGCAGCTTGAAGTCCTGGAAGACGATCCCGATGTTGCGGCGCAGGTACGGAATGGCCGCCTGGCCCAGTTTCCCGATGTTGCGGCCGCCGATCAGGATCTGCCCGCTGGTGGGCTGCTCGGCGGCGAAGAGGAGCCGCAAGAGCGTGCTCTTGCCGGCTCCGGACGGGCCGGTGAGCCAGATGAACTCGCCCTTGTCGACCTTGAGGGTGACGTCCTGCAGCACCGGCGGGTCGCCGGGATAGACCTTCTTGACTTTGCGCAGCTGGATCACGGGCCGCAGGTCCCCGCGTCGCAGATGCGGATCGTGCAGAGGTTCTGACCCGGATAGGTGCACGTGAGCGTGCCCGGCAGCGAAGGCGAGGTGCAGGTGTACCCGATCCCCGCGCAGCCGCCGTCGAACGCGTCGAGCGTGCCATTGCTCGCGACGCCGGTGCAGGGCGTCGACGCGGTGTTCAGGGTGATGCTCACCGCGCAGCCCTGCGCCGGAGTGGAGACGGTCACGGATGCCACCGCGTTTGGAGCCCCGACGCAATTGTCGATCGCGCCGACGCCGTTCAGCGACATCGCGATGCAGCCTGCATCGGGTCCGCCATCGGTCCCCGCGTCGGAGCCGCCGTCCCCTCCGTCCGTGCCACCGTCGCCCGGAATCACCCCGCCTCCACCGTCAGGGCCGAGCACGTCCGTATTTCCGCTCGTCCCGCCGTAGCAAGCGCAGATCGAGGCGAGCACGAACGCGGCCAGAAAGGTTCTCTTCATGGGTCCTACTTGGGCGGCTCGAGGTCCGCGGAGAGGAAGGCGAGGATCACTTCGTCGAGGCTCTTCTCGCTGATCAGCTCCTCGGCGAAGAGCGTGGGCAGATCGTCGACGGGCGTCTCCACCGGGCTGTCGCTGAAGAAGCTGGGCGCCGAGGCGGGCTTCGCGGCCGCGGCCGGGCGGGCGGACGGCGGAACCATCGGCGCCATCTTCGGCGGGCTGCTCGGGCGCGTGGGCTGCGACGGCTGCCGCGTCACGTGCGGCAGCGGCGCGCCCGGAGTCCGGGCGGGACTGGCCGCCGGCGGCGCGGGATGCCAGACGGGCCGCGCGGGCGCGGGCGCGGGCTTGGACACGGGCGCGGGCGCGGGCTTGGACACGGGTGCCGCCGGCGCTGGCGTCACCGCTGGCTTCACCGCGGGCTTCTTCGCGGGCGCGGGCTTCGCCCCGGGCGCGTGGTTGTTGACGTACGAGGCGGTATTGGTGCCGTCGGCGAGCACGCCCGGCTCGTAGTGAGGCGCGGAGAGGCGCTCGGCCATCTCGTCGAACTCGCCGGAGACGAGCCGCTTCAGCATCGCCTTGTGCTGCAGCTCCATCAGCCCGCGGACGACCTTCGGCAGATCCGCGCTGCCGGCCTTCTCCGCGTAGCTCGACTTCATGCTCGCGACGATGTTCCCGCCCACGAACAGGTGCGTGATGAAGTGCGCGTGGGGAAGCCCGGAGTCCTCGGTCTGGACATGGTAGACGCGAGGCCCGTACTTCACGTTGTGGTTGAACCCCCCGACGGGGGCCGAGGCCTTCGGAGTCGCCATGCTCTCCCATTCCAGTTAGCAGAACAGTCGAGTCTTCGCCAACTTGCGGAACAGGCTGCCGGGCGTCCGAAATCCCTCGATCAGACGGCGAGATCGACCAGCTCCACCCTTCCTACGGGCCGCCCGAGAAAGCGCTCGGCCACGGCCTGGAAGCGGTGCGGCACGTCCGTACACAGCGTCCGATGCTGCGCCGCGTCAGAGCCGCCGTTGCGCAGAAGGCCATGTGCGCCCAACAGCGTTACGACGCTCTGCGTTATAGCCTCTGCGCTGTCGACGATCGAGACCTGCGGGCCGAGCACTTCAGCGATGGTGCGCGCGAGGAGGGGATAGTGCGTACATCCGAGCACAGCGGTGTCGACGCCCGAGCGGCGCAGGTCGGCGAGATATCGCTCGGCCACGAGCCGCGGCACTTCGCCCTCGGTCCATCCCTCCTCGGCGAGGGGGACGAAGAGCGGACACGAGCGCGCGATCACCTGCGCGAGCGGAGCCAGCCGCTGCAGCGCCCGCTGGTAGGCGCCCGAGGCGACGGTCGCGGGCGTTCCCAGCACCGCGATGGCTCCGCCGCGGTTGCGCGCGGCCGCGATCCGCGCGCCGGGCTCGATCACGCCGAGCACCGGGATGGGCAGCGCGTCCGCCAGCGCCGGCAGGCTGTGGGCGGAGACCGTGTTGCAGGCGACCACCAGGAGCTTGATGCGGTGGCGGGCGAGGTGCCGCGCCGACATCAGCGCATATCGGGTCACCACCTCGCCCGAGCGCGTGCCGTACGGGACGCGCGCGGTGTCACCCAGGTAGATGGTGTGCTCGCGGGGAAGCCGCTCGGTGAGCGCCCGCAGCACCGTCAGCCCGCCCACCCCGCTGTCGAACACCCCGATGGGCGCGTCGGCGTCCACTCAGCCGTTCTGTATCACGGAGGCGATTCCGCGCTCACGACCACGTCCGTGATCAGACCCGCCTGGAAGAAGTAGTTGGGCGGGTGGTGCGTCCGGTAGAGGAGGTGCGCCCCGTCGCTGAGCGTGCGGAGCCCGAGGATGGCGAAGGAGTGCGGGCCGGGCGTGAGCGGCTCGACGAAGGCGCCCTCGGTCCCCATGGTGCTGCAGGCCACGGTGCCGGCGTTGATCCCGCCGGCGCCGGTCGAGTCGGGATCGACCATGATGGTGACGTGATCGACGTTCGCGGCGGCGCACCCCTGGCCGTTGAAGGTCCAGGTGATGTTCGCCGAGGCCGTGCTGGTCGGGGCCACCCGCGGGACGTCGATCGCGAACGTCTCCCTGCGGCCCGAGCCGACCACCACGGACTGGATGATCTGGTGCGTGACGGTGCCGAGCGCGTCCAAGCCGGTGATGGTGATCTGGTAGGTGCCGGCAAAGTACGTGCCGAGGTCGGCCCCGAGGCTCGCGTCGGCGCAGCTGAACTGGTTCGGCTGGAGCACCTCGCCGGCGATGTCCACCTGGATGGTCGCCACCTGCGCGTCCGCGCAGGAGACGCCCTCGAACGTCCAGTCGACCTCGACGTTCGACGAGCCCGGCCCGCACGCGGCGGCGGCAGCGAGGACCAGCGTTGACAGGAGCAAACGGCGCATCGAATCCCTCCCTCCTGCTCAGACCGTGCAACAGGCCCCCGCATTCAGACCTTCCCAGGTGGGCCGAGGTCACACCCGCGGCGGAGATCGTTCGCCTTTCTCCCTCGTTGACAGGACACATCCCGCGAGGGAGAAACGCGCCCGCAATGAACAGCAGCCTGAACTACGTGGAGATGATCACCCACGGCGGACCCATCGTCAGCGGGGTGCTCGTCATCCTGGTGCTCTCGTCGCTCGCCAGCTGGACCATCATCTTCCGCAAGATGCTCCACCTGCGCCGCGCCCAGGCCGAGAGCGTGAAGTTCCTGGAGACGTTCTGGCGGAGCAAGCGGCTCGACTCGATCTACACGGCGAGCGAGCAGATGCAGGTGAGCCCGGTGGCCCAGGTCTTCCGCGCCGGGTACGTCGAGCTGTCCAAGGTGACCCAGGCGCAGCCCAGCTCCGAGGAGAGCTCGCTGCACGACCAGATGGGCGGATTCGAGAACGTCGAGCGGGCGCTGGCGCGCGCCGCCAACGCGGAGCTGACCACGCTGGAGCAGAGCATCCCGTTCCTCGGCACCACCGCGGCCGCGGCCCCGTTCGTGGGCCTGTTCGGCACCGTCTGGGGCATCATGACGGCCTTCCGCGACATCTACGCCGCTGGCAACGCCAACCTGGCCACCGTGGCGCGGCCGATCAGCGAGGCGCTGATCGCCACCGCGGTGGGCCTGTTCGCGGCCATCCCCGCCCTGGTCGCCTTCAACGCCTTCAACTCGCGCATGCGCGTGTTGGACAACGAGATGCGGAACTTCAGCGCCGATTTCCTCAACATCATCAAGCGCCACATCTTCAAGAAGGCGGCCTGATGGCGTTCGGCTCATCAGAAGGCGGACAGCGCCGGGCGATGACCGACATCAACGTGACGCCGCTGGTCGACGTCATGCTGGTGCTGCTGATCATCTTCATGGTCACGGCGCCGCTGATCCAGAGCGGGGTGAAGGTGGATCTCCCGCGCGCCTCAGCGCAGCAGATGGAGCACCAGGAGGAGAAGCTGGTGCTCACCATCACGCGCGACCGCCGGGTCTTCCTCGGCAACACCGAGATCCCGCCCGCCGAGCTGGAGCGCAAGCTCTCGACCAACGCGCGCATCCAGAAGGAGAAGGAGCTCTACCTGCACGCGGACCGCTCGCTGCCCTACGGGCAGGTGGTCGAGATCATGGCCGTGGCCCGGCGCGCCGGAGTCGAATCGCTGGGGATGATCACCGATCCGGAACGGGAGCTGAAACGGCCTTGACCTCCGCTCCGGCCTCGAGCGCCCCGCCGCCCAGCGCGCTGACTCCGCAGCAGCGGATGCCGCGCGGGCCTGCGCTGCTCCTGGCGATCGCGTTCCACCTCGTGATCTTCGGCGCGGCCTTCCTCTTGCCGCGGCTGTTCGACCGCCCGCCCCCGCTGCGCAAGCCGATCATCGCGCACCTGGTGGCGCAAGGCCGCCCGCGCGACCCCCGGCTGCTCCCGCGCAAGGACTCGCCGCCGCCGGCCGCCGCCGCCACGGCTGCCCCGGCGCCCGCTGCTTCCACCCGGACGGCCGCGCCCTCTGCGGCGCAGCGTCGCGAGCCGACGCGGCGCGAGCTGATGGACCGGGCCCTGGCGCGGGCGGCCGGCAAGGCCAGCCCCGAGTCGCGCGAGCCGCCCGATCCGGAGAGGGCCGGCACGCCGGAGGGGTCGGTCCAAGGCACCGCCGCCACTGCCGAGGAAGGCGACGCGTACTTCACCGCCGTCCACGACGCGATCCTCGAGCACTACGTGGTCCCGTCCGTGATCTCGGAGCGCGAGCGGCTGTACCTCGCCGCTACCGTCCTCGCGTACATCGGCCCCGACGGCCGCATCCTCAAGCACGACTTCCAGAAGAAGTCCGGCAACCCGTTCTTCGATCAGGCGCTGGAGCTCGCCATCCAGCAGACGAAGCTGCCGCCCCCGCCGCCCGATCTCGCCCGCTCGCTCCGCAACGACGGGGTGGTGCTGAACTTCCGACCGTGACCATGACCCTCGCTCTTCTCGCCGGATTGCTCCTCGCAGCTCCCGAACGGCCCGTGATCGACCTCTCCGGAGGCCGGGTCCAGCCCTTGCCGATGGCGATCGCCCGGCCCTATCCCGCCCTGGAGACCTCGGCGGCGGTCGAGGCGACGCTGGTACAGGACTTCGACCGCAGCGGCCTCTTCAAGCTGCTCGATCCGGCCTCGTTCCTCACCCCCGCCAACGAGGGATTCACCGGCATCGACTTCTCCAAGTGGCAGGCGATCGGCGCGCAGGCCCTGGTGAAGATGGACTGCCAGTCGCTGCCGGCGGACGTGAAATGCGAGATGCGCCTGTACGACGCGGCCCGCGGGCAGGAATTGCTGCACGGAACGTACACCGCCGCCCGGACGGCCCCGCGGCAGATCGCGCACCGCTTCGGGGACGACGTGGTGAAGTTCTTCACGCGGGAGCCCGGCGTGTTCCAGACCCACATCGCCTGGGTGCGCGAGACCGACGCGGACAAGCAGATCATGGTCTCCGAATGGGACGGGTCCGACCCGCAGGTCCTCACCGGAGGGTCCATCAACCTGCTTCCCTCCTGGGCTCCCGACGGCAAGACCATCGCCTTCACCAGCTTCCGCGGCGGAGCCGGCGCGCACCTCTACACGGTGGACGCGATCTCCCGCCAGGTCCGGCCGCTGGCCCTGATGGGCGACTTCTCCACCGGCGCCATCTACTCACCCGACGGAACGCGGCTGCTGTTCTCGTCGTCGCAGAGCGACAACACCGACGTGTACGTCGCGAAAGCGGACGGAACCGGCGCGCGCCGCATCACCGATTCCCGCGGAATCGACATCTCCGCCTCCTGGAGCCCGGACGGCAAGCGCGCCGCCTTCGTCTCCGAGCGCGCCGGCACCCCGCAGATCTACACGATGGCGGCGGACGGCTCCGAGGTGCGGCGCATGACCTTCCAGGGCAACTACAACCAGGAGCCCGCCTGGAGCCCCAAGGGTGACCTGATCGCGTTCTCCGGCCGCGACGAGCACCGGGTCTTCGACGTGTACACGGTCGCGGTGGATGGCGGAAAGGTCACGCGCCTGACGCAGAACCAGGGGACGAACGAGAAGCCGGCGTGGGCGCCGAACGGCCGGTACCTGCTCTTTTCCTCCACGCGCAACGGCAAGCGGCAGATCTGGATGAGCCAGCCGGACGGATCCAACCAGCGGCCGGTCACTTCGGAGAAGCAGGGAGCTTCCGATCCGGCGTGGGGACCCTTGCCGAAGTGACTTTGGGCTGAGGGTTCAGATCGGCCCGATCGAGAAATAGAACCCGTACGTCGGCTCCCCCAGCAGCGGGTCGGGCTGGAGATTGAAGCCGACGTCGAACGCCACCCGGCCGATGGGCGTGAGCCAGCGCAGGCCAGTGCCCATCGCGTTCCTCAGCACCAGGTGCTGCAGGATGTTGGTGGGAACGCTCCAGAGATTTCCCGTGTCCCAGAACACCGCCACCTCGAACGAGTCGGTGAACGCCGTCCGCAACTCGGCGGTCATCGCGATGAACTGGTCGCCGCCGTTGCTGGTGGCTCCGGCCGCGAGCAGCTGCGCCTGCCGCGTACAGGCGACGTCGGTCAGCGTCGCTTCGCAGGCGCGGACCAGCGCGTGGAACAGGTCGGTCAGGTCCTGCGGTTGTACCGCATCCTCGCGGAAGCCGCGCAGGGAGGTGGCGCCGCCCAGGTAGAACCGGCGGTCGCCGGGCGTGTGCGAGAACTCGTCGAGCTGGAACACCCGGCCGCCGCGCAGCGAGAGCACGAAGCTGGACATCGCGGGGAGCGGCAGATAGCTGGCCGCCAGGCCTTGCAGCTTGAGGAAATTGACGTGGATCTGCCCCACCTCCTCGGTCTCACTGCCCTGGAACGAGCGCATGTAGTCGCTGTTGATCGAGAAGAGGAAGCCGGAGCGAGGCCTGATCGGACTGTCGCGGAGATCGAAGAGCACGTACGGGCGCAGCGATCCGAACCACATGTGTCCGGGCGGCAAGCGGAAGATCCGCTGGTCGAGCCCTGCGACCTCGTCCTCGATCGATCGCTGTCCGACCGCCAGCTCCTGGTAGCCCACTTCGTACGCGAACCCCGCCGTCACCGGGGACCGGCGGGTCAGGTCCATGCCGTACTGCACCGAGAACTTGGTCAGATCGTACGAAGACCGGATAGCGCGCTCGTGGATCAGGTCGATTCCCGCGCGCAGCGCGTCGGTGATCGGATAGAGCCGCGGAGCCGACAGGCCGAAGTCGATGACGCGCTCGATCGGAATTCCGGGTGGAAGCTGCCACTTCGTCCCGCATTGCGACACGTCGATCACCCCGGGAGGGCAATCGCGAACCTGGAACCGGCTGTAGGGAAAGTTGGCCTTGGCGAATGCCGTGAACGTGAGATTGCGCCCGAAGAGGTTGGCCTGGGTCCATTGCGTGGTGACGCGAGGCCCGTCTGCGAGCGAAAACCCGAAGCTCGCCTGGAAGTCGCGGGTCGGCCGCTCCCGCAGCTGGACCTGCAGGGTCTTTTCGCTCTCCGCCACGTCCGGATTGCGCGGCGTGAGCGTGGCGGAGAAGAACAGGCCGGTGTTGAGCAGCGACTGCTGCCCTCTCTCGATGGCCTCCGGCGTGATCAGGTCGCCTTTCTTCAGATCGATCAGCCGCAGGACCAGCGCCTCGAGCGTTCGCCGGTTTCCGATCACCTCGACGTATCCGACGCGGACGATGGGCCCAGGCTGGATCCGGTAACGGACGTCCACCCGCGACGATCCGTCCGTCACATCCAGGAAATCCTCCTCGTCCTCCACGCGCGCGTAGAGGTGGCCGCGCCGGTTGAAGATCTGTGCCAGGGCCACCCGCCCTTCCTCGGCCTGCAAGTAGCTGAAGGGGCGTCCCGTCCGCAGGACGACCGCCGCGTCCAGCTCGGAGGCAGCCACGTCAGCGCCTCCCTCGATCAGGATGCGCGCGACCTGGGTCTGCTCGCCTTCCTTGATCGGGATGGTGACCTCGACCCGGCCCTGGTTCCCACCGATCGGCTCGATCTTCGGCGGTCCGGCGCGCACCGACAGATAGCCGAGCGAACGGTAGAGGTCCTCGACCTGCTTGAGCGCGCGGGCGTACACGACGGGGTCGAACACCGCGTCCGGGTCGACGACGACCTGGGAGGGGCGGGTGGGGCGGATACGGCCCATCACGCCCATCCTCTCGATCACCGTCGGGTCGACCTCGGCAGAGGGGTTCACGGGGATGCTGTCCCGCAGGAGCACGAGGAGCCGCTCCCGGAGCTGACTGGTGGGAACGTTGCGGTTCCCGCTGAACACGAGCCGGTCGACGCGCACCTGTGGGCCTTCGTCGATGCTGAACACGACGTCTTCAGCGCCGTCGCGGGCGACCATCCCGCGCTCCGCCACCTTGGCGTGCAGGAAGCCGGCCGTGACGTAGAACCGCCGCAGGCGCGACGCCAGCTCCTGCGCGGCCTGGTCGTCGAGCGGATCGTCGGAGTCCAGGAGCAGGTGCGAGGCCAGCACCGAATCGGAAAAGACGCGATTGCCGCGCAAGTTGAAGCGCACCAGCGGTCCTGCGGCCACCGGCACCACGATGCGCGCCTCGCGGCCGTTCAGCTCCTCGACCCGGGCGGCGTCCACGCGCGCGCGCAGCCGCCCCGCCATCCGGTATCGCTGGCGTACGCGGCGGACCGCCTCGTCCACGGCGACGACGTTCAGCACGTCGCCCTCGCCGAGCCTGAAGGCAGCCGCGAGCTCATCGGGAGGGAGCGCGGGATCTCCCTGGAACCGCACGGCCGCGATGCGGGTCGGGGGACCCTCCAGGATGCGGAACTCCAGCGCCAGCCCGCCGGGGGCGGGCTTGCGCACGGGCGTGACCTTGGCCTGCCGGTACCCGATGCGGAAGTACGCGGCCTTCATCGCCTCCATGGCCGGACCTACCTGCTCGGGCTGGAACTCGGCATTGACCTGGAGGTTGGCCTGCTGGAGCAGCATGCCCTCGGCGATGGCCTTCTGCCCGCTGAAGCTGACCGCGACCAGCTTCTCGATCGGGGTGAGCACGAACACCAGCCGCACGCGGCCGTCCGGCATCGGCTCCGCAAACGCCGCCACGCGCGAGAACCGTGCGCTCGCGTGCAAGGCCCGCACCGCGTCGCGCACGTCGCGCATGTCGAGCGGCCGGCCGGGCTGCACGCCCACCAGCGAGCGCACCGCCTCGCCGTCGGCGCCTTCGAACGCGACCTCGCCCACCAGCGCCGGCTCCTGGGGCACCGCCTGCGCGAGCAGCAGGGCACAGACCACCGCCAGCAACTATTCGCCCTCCCATTTCAGGTGGAGGTCGATGCCCAGGTCGGTTCCGTACGTGCTGCTGCCGATGTGCTCGTTGTCGACCTGGAAGCGGGTAGAGAGCGAATCCGAGAGCTGGTAGCTGATCGTTCCGCGGTAGCGCTTGGTGGTGAGGCCCTGCAGGATCTTCAGATCCAGCTTCTCGGTGAGCAGCTGCGACTGGAAGCGCGCCATCGGCTCCAGCCGGTTGGTGGCGTCGGAGAAGTCGCTGGTGAAATCGATGCTCGGGTTGCGCAGGATCGCGTTCTTGGGGATGAAGCGCTTCACCTCGGAAGAGAACCCGGTCGCCCGGTTCAAGGCTTCGATCCCGATCGCCAGCCCCGAATCCGCCGCCGAGAACGTGCTGTGCTGCAGGCTGGACGAGACGAAACCGAACGTCAAAAGGGATCCGATGTCGCCTTCCGACAGCGCCGGGTCGGAGTTGAGCAGCACGTGCGGCTCGCCGGGCGTGCCGAAGGCGTGCAGCCGCACCTTGTACTCCACCTGCTGGGACTTCACCTGGGTGCTCGCCTGGACGTCGAAGGCGGGCCGGATCCGCTGCCGGTCGGTGAAGGTGAGGACGCCCTGCTCGATCTGGAACTCGTTCCCGCGGAAGGCGGCGGTGCCGTGGACGGTGTTCACGCTGCCCAGGAGCCCGAGCGCCCGGGAAGTGCCGGTGACCTTGAGATCTCCCTTCAGGTCCGTCCGCGCCAGGTTGTTCTCGATCCGCACGCCGCGCGCGAGGTGCACGTCGACGTCGAAGCGCAGCACCACGGCGCTCTTGGTCAGCACCTTGGGCGTGGGCGGCCGGCGCGAGAAGCTGAGCAGCGACTTCTCCAGCTCCAGGTCCTCCGTGTACTTCATCTGCGACAAGGTCAGGCTGCCGCCCAGCACCGGCTCGAGCGGCGGACCGAACAACGTCAGATCGCCGTCCACCGTCGCCCCCAGGGTTTCTTGAAGGCGGACGTTCACGTCGCTGATGTGCGCGGACACGTCGATCTTCTTCGGGCGCAGGCGCTCCATCTCCATGCCGCCCGAGACCCGCGCGTCGCCGTTGTTCAGCTTGCCGGCCAGCGCGTCGATCACCAGCGCGTCCTGCGAGAAGGAGATGCTGCCGTTCCAGGACCGGGCGGCCACCGGCAAGCCGCGCAGGCTCCCTGCGCCGTCCTCGATGCGGATGTTGCCCAGCACGGTGGGGTTGCGGGTGGTGCCCCCGAAGGTCGCCTGGACCAGATACGTGCCCGACGCGTGCTCCACGTCGGGCACGAGGCCGGGCAACACGCGGCCGTCGATGCTGGCCCCGACGTGCACGTCCAGCTTGCCCTCCCGGTTGCGGCCGCCGGTGATCTGCGCGGTGGTGTACGGCGCGCGCAGGGCCAGCCGGGGCGTGCGCACGCCCTCCGGCCCGAACGAGATCTCGGCGGGACCGTCGTTCTCGAAGGGCAGGTCGGCGCGCACGACCTTGAGCTGCGAGAGGGTCATCTTCCCGGCGCTCTCGCGCCACTTGAGGAGCGAGCCGCGGAGCTCGACGGCCGCCGAGAGCGAGCCGCTCTGGATCCCTTGGCCGGGCGCGATCAGCTCGACGTACTGGGCGAGGTCTTGGAGGCGCAGCGTCGCCGAGCAGGTGTAGGGGAAGTCGTCTTCGAGCTGCGCCTGGCCCTGCAGCGCCGCGCCGGGCGTCGCCACCGTGCCCTTCCAGGTCAGCTGCTTTCCGTCGAGCCGGAGGGACAGATCGCCTTCTCCCAGCTCGGCCTCTCCGGCCATGCCGTCGGCGAATTTGACGGCGACGCCCACCACCGGATGCTGGGCGGTGCCGGAGACGCGGGCGGTGAGGTTCAGGTCCCCGGAGAGCTGGGCCCGGACCGCCATGTCCAGATCGGCCAGCGTGAAGCCTTCGGTGCGGCCCTCGAAGTCCAGCTTCCAGTCGGGACCGAAGCGGCCGCGCGCGAGCACTTCCGCGTCTCCATGCCGAAGCGAAAGCTCCTCGACTTGCAGGCGCGGCTCGCTGCCGTGGAGGGTGGCGCGCAGCGCCCCCTGGTCGAAGCTTTCTCCCCACAGGGTCACCGTGTCGAAGCTGAGCGCGGCCTTGCCGTCGGGGCCTCCGATGGGTCCCTTCGCGTCGATCACGCCCGCGAGATGGCCGTCGAAGTTGTCGGGATCGTGCACCGGCCGCAGCGCGGGGACCAATCCGACCGCCACGTCCACCAGGTCGTACACGCGGCCGTCGGGGATCTCGAGATGCGCGTCCACCGGGATTCCGGGCGCGCTGAAGTCGAGCGCGAAGCGTCCCTGGTACGAAGTCCGCCCTTTTCGGGCGCGGATGTCGGCGAACGAGAGCTTCATCGACCGCGTGTCGAAAGCCACCTCCGCGGCGACCTCTCCCAGCGAGAGGTCGAGGATGCGGAATCCCTGCGCGACCGTGCTGCCGTCGATCGCGATGGCCTTGTACGGCCCGGCGACGCGCGCCGCGACCTTGATCGCCCCGCGCGCCGGGATCAGCCCGATGTGACCGCGCAGATCGTCGATCCGGATCGCCTCGCTGCGGGCGGTCAGATCCATCCCCCTCTTCGGGTCCGTGAAGAGGGTGCTCTCCACCTGGATGCGGGACTCTCCGACGTCCACGGTCACCGCGTGCGCGACGACTTTCTCCGGGTCCGCCCAGACCTCCCCGGTGAGCTTGCCGCGCGCGAACTCGAGCATCTTCTGCGCCTGCGGCCGTTTCTCGTAGCTGCGGTCCAGCACCGCGAAGTCGGCCAGCTCGAGGTTGGTCTCGCCGGTCAGGCGGAACGGGGCGATGGTCCCCTTGGCCTGCACGCGCCCGCTGGCGCGGAGCACCACCCAGACGTGCGGCAGCCCCAGCTTGCGGAACAGCTCGGCCAGCTCCATGTCGCGCAGGGTGAGGTCGGCGGTGAGCGGCAGCGAAGGCTCGGCGAGGGCGAGCTCCACCGAGCCGTTGACCTGACCGCGTCCGACCGGGACCTCGAGCCGGTCGACGCGCAGGCGCGCCGGCGTCAGATCGAAGCGCAGCTTCCCGTCGCCGGGGTTGTAGCCGGCGAGCGAGACCCCCTTGAGCCGGAGATCGCCCTTCGCGTGCGGTGCGCCGCGCAGCAGCGAGACGGTGGCATCGGCCGAGATTCCTCCCTTCAGGTCGTGGAGCACGCCGGGAATAAGCCGCGCCGAGGCGGTCTCCAGATCCTCGACGCGGAGGTTGGCCGCGACCTCGATCTGCGGATCGCAGAGGTCGTGCAGCTTCCCCTTCACGAAGATGGACGCATCCGTCCCGATCACGTCCGCGCGCCGCAGGTCCACCGTCCCGGTGCCACGCAGATCGACGATGCCCGCGCTGCGCGAGGAGATCAGGCCCACCGTCCGCCCGGGCAGCTCGATCACCCCGCCACGGGTGGACACGCTGAGCGCGAGCCGGGAGCCCGTTCCCTTCAGCGAGAGGCCCACGCGCGGGATGTTCACGTGCGCGGTGGCGGTACGAACGTCCACGCTCGCCTTGCGCACCTTCACCCGGCCGAACTCGAACCGATCGAGCAGGTCCGGGAGGCACTGGCCGCCTTTGGGCGGCGAGTCGCCGGCCTGGTCGAGCGCGAGCCGCAGCTCGGGCCGGTCCACCTCCAGCCGCTCGAGCCGGACCCGCTGCAAGAGCGGCCGCACCTTCACTTGCGCGAACACGCGCTCGACTTTCAGGTCAATGCGGCCCCCGGGATCTCCCACCCGCAGGCCCTCGATGGTCAGCTTTCCCTGCTCCGGCTGCACCGAGCACCGGGAGACCTGCACGCTGGCGGCCGTCGCCTCCTCGATGGTGGCGACCGCGTAGGCGCAGAGGTTGGTGGCGACGAAGTCGGTGCGCAGGAAGGCGACCGTTGCGCCGGACACCACGGCGGCGGCGAGTCCCAGCGCTACGACGATGCGCCTCAGCACATGTCAGCTCGGCTTCGCGAGCCCCGCCAGGTACCGATCGATCTCCCCGAGGTCGATTGGCTTTCCCTTCTCGCCCGCGGCGGGTGGCGGAACGGAGACCGGCCGCTTCGGCGCGGCCGGCTGGACGGATGCGCCGGAGCCATCGAGGCCGAGGTCACGGGCGACCCGCTCGATCATCGGTTCGTCGATCATCGGGACCCGGGCCACGTACCCCTCGAAGAGCGCGTTGTCACACAGAGTATTGATCACCCGGGGGGTCCCGCTAGAAAACTTGTGCACGGCCGCCACCGCTCCCGCCGCGAACGGCATCCTCGCCGCCCCGCCCAGCCGGAGCCGGTGCTTGATGTACGCTTCCGTGCTCTCCGCGTTGAAGTGGTCGAGCCGGTACTTCATCGAGACCCGCTGGGCCAGCGGCGGGTCCAGCTTGAGGTTCTGCTCGATCTCCGGCAGGCCGAAGAAGATCAGGTTGAGGAGCTTCCGCTCGGGGACCTCGAGGTTCAACAGCCCGCGGAACTCCTCCATCAGCTCCCGGGTCGCGAGCATCTGCGCCTCGTCGATCAGCACCACCGCCTTCTTCCCCGACTCGTAGATCCGCACCAGCCGCTGGTAGAGCTGCCCCAGCAGGGTGAGCTTGTCCTCGCTGGGAGCGTCCACCCCGAGCTGCAGCGCGATCCGCTTGAGCAGCCAGGAAGCGGTGACCCCGCTGTGGATGATGACGAGCAGCGCGGCCTCGTATTCGTTCTCGGGCAGCGAATCGAGCAGCCGGCGCGCCAGCGTGGTCTTGCCCGCGCCGATGTCCCCGATCAGGATGCCCAGGCCCTTCATCTGCGAGCACAGGTGCGCGAGCCGGACCAGGGCCTGCGAGTGCTGGGGCGAGTTGAAGTAGAAGCGCGAGACCGGCGCGTTCGAGAAGGGCTCCTGGGCCAGCTCGTAGTAGTCGAGATAGTTCATCAGACGAAGCCGATCTTGCTTTTCCTGCGCCCGGGATCAGGGGCGGGGTCTGGGGGGTCGTTGGGGCGCCGCGCGGCGGCCGGAGCGGCGGTGACCTGGGCGGCGAACTTCCGGGGAGCGGCCACCGGCCTCGGAGCGGGCCTCGCGATCTGGCGGGGGGCCACCTTGACGCTGGCGCCCAGGCGCTGCACGCGCTCGCTCACGTCGCGGAAGCTCCCGTCCTCGGCCTCGACCGCCTGGTACTGCTCGAGCGCCTCGGCGAGCATGTTCTGCGCCTCGTAGGCGACGCCCAGCTCGAACTGCAGGGCATGGCGCGCGGCGGGCGTGAGATCCAGCAACTCGAGTCCCTGCTGGAAGTATCCCGCCGCCGCCCCGGCGTTGCCGCGCTCCATCTCGCAGACGCCGAGCATGGTGTACGAGTCGGCGGCCCGCGTCCCGCCGCCGTGGCGAAGCGCCACGTCGAACTCGCCGATGGCCTCGTCCAAGAGGCCCATTTCCTTGTACGCGATGCCGAGGTCGTAGTGCGTCTGCGTCTCCTCCGGCCGGACCATTTCCTGGATCTTGGCTCGGAACTCGCCCAGCACCTGGTCGGCGGAAACCTGGAAGGAGTCGAGGACGTCGCCGTCGAGCGGCTTGTCCTCCTCCACCGCCTGCAGCCCGACCTCGGCGGCCAGCTCCGCGGCGAGCTCCGCGGCGAGATCGTCGTGCTCCTTCGAGGATGAGCCTGCCCCGGCCGGGCCCAGGCTGTTCAGCCGCTCCATCGCGCCGGGGTGGTCGGGCGCAGCCAGCGTGATCGCCTCGAGGATGGCGCGGGCGTCGTCCTTGAGCCCGGCCTGGATGTAGAAGTCGGCCTCGGCGAGATCGCCGGCGAACTCGTCGTCCCCCTCCGCCAGCGGCTCGGCCTCGACCACCTCTTCCAGCTCGGCCTCGAGCGGTTCGTCCTCCAGCTCGATCTCGGCCTCGCCGGACCCGGCGGTCTCGATCTCGAGCGGCTCGTCCTCGAGCACCAGCTCGTCCTGCGGCCGGCCCGCGGCTGCGGGGGCCGCGTTCCCTGCCCCCAGGCCCTGAAGCTCCGCGCGCACCGCCGCGAGGCGGGGGTCGCGCTTCTGCGTGCAGAGCCGAACCAGGGTCTCCAGCGTGGCCTTCGCCTCGGCGGTGTTGCCCATCGCCAGCGCGACGATCTTGGACTTCTCGTGCGCGTCGATGTTGTCCCGGTCCGCCGACAGGATGCGCTTGAGGTGCTCCAGCGCCTTGTCGTGCAGCCCGTACTTGACGTAGACCTCCGTCTCCTTGAGCAGCTTGGAGACCTGCGCGGCCGTGCGCGGCGCGGAGACGGAGCCCCCGCCCTGCTGAGGAGCGGAGGGCGGACGCGCCCCCATGATCGGCGCGGTGGGCGGACGGCTCGGCGGCGCGGTGGACGGACGGCTCGGCGGCGCGGTGGGCGGACGGCTCGGCGGCGCGACCGGAGCCGGCGGCGGAGCGGTTCGGACCGGAGGCGGTGGTGGGGCCGGCTTGGGCGGCGCGGGAGTGATCCGCGGCGGCGGTCCCGGCGCGGCCGCCTTGGGCCGGACCGCCTCGGGCGCCTTCGGCCGCGACGCCTCCGCGCCGTCCAGGCTCTTCAGCCCCACGGCCACCTCGGAGTCATCCGGCGCGAGCTGGTGCGCCTGCTTCCAGGTCTTGCGCGCGTCGTCGGTCCGGCCGCTGTCCGCGTGGACGCGGGCCAGCTCCTTGAGCACCGAGACCGTCTTGGAGATCTGGCCCAGCTCCTGGAAGGCGCGGGCCAGCATCTGCAGCGTGCCCAGCTCGCGCGGATTGGCCTTGAAGCAGATCTGCAGCTTCGCCAGCGCGCGCTTCGAGTCGCCGCGGCTCAGGTACTGCTCCGCCAGCTCCCTGGCCAGCCCGACGTCGTTCTGATCCAGGTGGCTGATCCGCTCGGCGACGCGGAGGTAGTCGTCGTGCCGGCCGTTCTTCTGGAGGTACTGCGCGGCGCGGCGGAGCTCGGCGACCGCCTCGATCAGGTTGTCCTGCCGGGCATACTGCTCGCCCAGGCGGATGCGGGCGGCGAAGTTGTCCGGGTCGAGATCGACCAGCTTCTTGAGCGCGTCGAGGCTGGACTTGGTGTCGCCGCTCTTCTCGTAGTGCGCGGCGACCGTCTGCCACTCCTTGGTCGCGTCGCCGACCAGACCGAGCTGCTGGTACAGCTCGGCGAGCTTGACGCTCACCTCCACGCGGTCGATGACCTTGAGAACTTGTTTGTAAAGAGCGACGGCCTTCAAATAAAAGCCCTGTTGCGAGTAGGTCTTCGCGACCTTCTCGAAGCAGTCCGCCGCCTCCGCCTTGCGGTTCATCTTCTGGTACAGCTCGGCGAGCTTCTGCAGGACGCGGACGTCGTCCGGGTCGATCTCCAGGACCCGCTGGTACTCCTTGACGGCCTTGTCGAGCGCGCCCTTCGCGATCAGCTTCGCGGCCGACTCGATGACCTTGTTTTTGTCCATCGGCCGGGGGCTCGCGTGGCTGGGGGGAGGGGGACCAGACCAGCGACTCAACGTAACGGGGAAATCGCTTTCGGGTCAAGGATGTAGACCGGTGTAGACGCTGGAAGCCGCGCTGCGTCGAACCCCGCCATCAGTTCGGGTGGTCTGCCAGTAATTTTTCAACTAGACGGGTGTCGTAGCGCCCCTGTACGAACGGCTCGTACACCAGCAACTTCTTGTGAAAAGGGATGTTCGTCTTGATGCCCTCGACGATGTACTCCTCGAGCGCGCGTCGCATCCGCATGATCGCGGCGGGCCGGCTGTCCGCGTAGACGATCAACTTCGCCACCATCGAGTCGTAGAAGGGCAGCACGCGGTACTGCTCGTACGCGCTAGAGTCGATGCGCACCCCGAGCCCGCCGGGCGGGTTGTAGGCCGTGATGAGTCCCGGTGAGGGCGCGAACGACACGGGATCCTCGGCGTTGACCCGGCACTCGATGGCGTGCCCCTTGATGGAGATGCTCTTCTGCGTGCGGCCCAGCTCCTCGCCCGCCGCCAGCCGGATCTGCTCCTTGATCAGATCGAGGCCGGTCACGCTCTCGGTCACCGGGTGCTCGACCTGGATCCGCGTGTTCATCTCCATGAAGTAGAAGTCGCCGCGCTCGTCGAGGAGGAACTCGATGGTCCCCACGTTGTTGTAGCGGACCTTCCGCATCGCCTCGACCGCGACCCGCCCCATCCGCTCCCGCAGCTTGTCGTTGAGCGCCGGCGACGGGCTCTCCTCCAGGAGCTTCTGGTGGCGGCGCTGCACGGAGCACTCGCGCTCGCCCAGGTGGATGACGTTGCCGTGCTCGTCGGACACGATCTGGATCTCGATGTGCCGCGGCCGCTCCACGTACCGCTCCATGTACATGTCGCCGTTCCCGAAGGCGGCCAGCGCCTCGGCCGAAGCGGTCCGGTACATCTGCGAGAGCTGCTCCTTCTCGCGCACGATCTTCATCCCGCGCCCGCCGCCCCCGGACGCGGCCTTGAGGATCACCGGGAAACCGATTCGCTCGGCGAGGCGTCCGAGGTCGCGCTCGTCGTGCACCACGCCTTCGCTGCCCGGGAGCTGCGGCAGCCCCGCCTCCTTCATCGCCTCCTTGGCCCGGATCTTGTTGCCCATCATCCGGATCATCTCCGGGCGCGGCCCGATCCAGCCCAGGCCGGAGTGCTGCACCATCTCGGCGAATTCGGCGTTCTCGCTGAGGAACCCGTAGCCGGGGTGGATCGCGTCGGCGCCGCTCACCTCCGCGGCGGAGAGGATCGCCGGGATGTTCAGGTAGCTCTCCTTGGACGGCGGCGGCCCGATGCAGAGCGACTGGTCGGCGAAGCGGACGTGCAGGGAGCTGGCGTCCGCGGTGGAGTGCACCGCGACGGTCTCCACCCCGAGCTCGCGTGCGGCGCGGATCACGCGCAGCGCGATCTCTCCCCGGTTGGCGATGAGGATCCGGTGAAACACCAATGCCTCCGCCTTCGGCTCCAGCCCCGTCGCCGGCGTAGCCGTCGACTTCCGTCAGACGGGCTCGAAACGAAACAGCGGCTCTCCGTACTCGACCGGGCTGCCGTTCTGGACCAGCACTTCCACGAGGCGGCCCGGATGCTCGGCCTCGATCTCGTTCATCAGCTTCATCGCCTCGACGATGCAGAGCACCTGGCCCTTCTTCACCACCTGCCCGGTGTCGACGAACTCAGGACTGTCGGGCGAGGCCGACCGGTAGAAGGTTCCCACGAAGGGCGAGTTCACCGTGAACGTCTTCTGATCCGCGGCGGCCTTGGCGGCGGCCGGCTGCGCGGGGCCCGCGGCGGCCGCCGGACCGGGATTGGCGTGCGCCGCCGGAGCCGGAGAGGCGGCGGCCGGAGCGGCCATCGGCACGGCGTGGACGGCGGTGGTGGCCGGCGGAGGATGTCCGAGGCGGAGGTCGAGCGTCTCCTGGCCGGAGACCCAGGTGAGCCGGGTGACGTCGGTGCCCTGCAGGGCCTCGAGGATGGCTTTCAACTTGTCGACGTCCATCGAGTCTTTCCGTCAGCCGACACGGGTCAGGTACTCGCCCGAGCGGGTGTCGATCTTCAGCGTGTCGCCCTCGTTGATGAAGAGCGGGACTTGCAGCGAATAGCCCGTCTCCAGCGTGGCCGGTTTCATCGCCCCCGAGACGGTGTCGCCGCGGACGCCCGGATCGCACTTGACCACCTTGAGCTCGACCGCGTTGGGCAGGTCGACCGAGATGGCGCGACCGTTCCAGAACAGGACCGAAGCCTCCATGTTCTCCTTGAGGAAGTTCTTCGACTCCCCGAGCCCGGCCGCGTCGATGTGGCTTTGCTCGTAGTTCTTGGAGTCCATGAAGACGTAGTGCTCGCCCTCCTTATACAGGTACTGCATCTTCCGCTCTTCGATGTCGGGGCGGCCCACCTTCTCGCCCGACTTGAAGTTCTTCTCCAGCGTCCGGCCCGAGATCAGGCTCTTGTAGCGCGTCCGCACGAACGCCGAGCCCTTGCCCGGCTTCACGTGCTGGAACTCGACGATCACGAAGGGCTCGTTGTCGATGAGGATTTTGAGCCCGTTGCGGAACTCGCTGGTGTCGATCACGTCGGCCATTGCGGCGTTCTCCCTTGCCCGAGGGCGCGCGGGGTCTACCGCAAAGATTGGCAGTCGTCTAGGTCCACGCGGCTTCAGGCGCGTGGACCTACGCTTTTCGCCTTCCACCGATATTTACAATTGGGCTGCGAGCTTCGGCCCCGCCACCCGCAGCTCGTACCGCGCCCGCCCCACGTTCCCCTCCGGCGCGAGCGCCAGCACCACGAAATAATCCGGCGTGAGTGGCCGGGCGACCGCCACCAGCCTCTCGGTGGAGATGGACACCTCGCTGGCCTTGCCCATCTGCAGCGCCTCCGCGGCCTGGCGGACCTGCGAGAGGATGCCCGAGTACTCGACCAGGAGGTTCTGCAGCTCCACGCCGTCCGGCGCCTGGGCCTCGTGCGTCTCGATGGGGATGCCGTCGAAGCCCATCACGCTGGCGGCGAAGGAGCCGCCCACCCTGCCGCAGATCTGCTCGAGGTCTTCCTTGAAAGCCATCCTCAATGTCCTCGCCGTCGTTCCTGCACCCGCATGAGCAGCTCCCGCAGGAGCGCGATCTTTCCTTCGGCCGACGGGAGCTCCGACAGGCGCCGCCGCGCGGTCTCATCGCCCGAGGCCGCGAGCCGCCGGTAGATCTCGCGGGCCTTGCCGATCAATCCCTGCCGCGCGTACAGCTCGGCGAGCGTGAGCGTCACCGCCGCCGAGGCTGTCACGCGGCCCTCGAGCGGGTCAAGTTACAAACAGGCGCTGTTGCACCCCGCAGTCGCGCAGGTCACGAAGATGTACTCCCGGGTGCTGGTGCGAATGTTCGACCCGTCGTCCAACACTCCCTCGATCCAGAACGAGATCCGGATCACCCCGGACAGCATGGTGGCCGGGATGGGCGAAAAGAAGGGAACCAGGACAATGCCGACGCTGCCGCTTTGGATCGAGCCGGAGACGGGGATCAGCTGCTCCGTCACCGTGCTGCCCCCGATCACCTCGTAGTCCGCGACCGCCTGGTGGGGATGGAAGGTCGCCGAGTTCGTCCGCAGCTCCGGGTTGAGTGTCGAGGTGTCGAGCAGGTTGTTCTCGACGACCACGCCCATGGTTCCGCCGGTGTTCGCGGCGGGATCGATCTGCGCATAGCTGAACTCGTTCGAGCCGGGGTCGTAGGCGCAGGTAGTGACGGGCGGCGGTCCGGCATTGGTGGTGGCCGTGCCGAGCACCACCTTGGTGATCGCCAGGGAGCTCTTGCTGTTGCTCAAGCACGACGTCCCCAGGAGCGCCGCCAACAGGATGGTCCAGCGAGTATTCATGTCCGTGCCTCCTACTGCTTCGCGTCGTCGCCGGCCGACGGCGCGGCCGCGACGACGGACTGCGAGCGGTTGACGATCCGGGGCGTGATGAAGACCAGGAGCTCGGTGCGGTCGTCGGAGACCGCCTTCTTCTTGAAGAGCCAGCCGAGCACCGGGATCTTCGAGAGCACCGGCACCTCGTTCCAGGCCTCCGCGTTGCGGCGGGTGTAGATGCCGCCGATCACCGTGGTCTCGCCGTCCCGCACCAGCACCTCGGTGCGCGCCTCGCGGCGGCTGATCGAGGGCTGACCGTTCGAGCCGGTGAGCTGGGGGTTCGGCTGGTTGTTGGTGGCGGAGATCTTCATCTGGATGGAGCCTTCCTGCGTGACGTGGGGCTGGACGCGGAGCTCCAGGCGCGCCTCGATGAAGGAGGTGGTCACGCCCGCGGCGCTGGTCTGGGAGAACGGGATGCTGACGCCCTGGCTGATGCTGGCGTCCACGTTGTCGACGGTGACCACCCGGGGCGAGCTGATGGTCTTGATGGTGCCGCTGTTCTCGGCCGCCGAGAGGCGCAGGTTGAGGTTCGCCGCGCCGCCCGCGCTGCCGAAGACGAAGCCGAGGCCGCCGCCGCTGTTGAGGCCGATGGGCGCCGGCATGTTGACGGCGAAGTTCGGCGGGCCCACGCCGGTCAATCCCCCGGTGGGCGCGGCGGGATCGTCGGCCGCGCCGGCCACCGCCAGGATGTTGGGGAAGATCAGGCCGGTCGGGTTGCCGAAGGTCGGCGCCATGCTGATGCTGCCGCCCCACTGGATGCCCGCCTGCCGCGCGAAGCTGGTCGCCGCTTCGACGATGCGCGCCTCGATCAGCACCTCAGGCGTCTGCGTGTCGAGATTGCGGACGATGCCCTCCGCCCGGAGCAGCGCTTCCTGGACGTCCTTGACGATCAGCGTGTTGGTGCGCGCGTCGACCCCGACCGAGCCGCGCTCCGTCAGCGAATCCTTGAGCTGCGCGGTGAGGTTCTCCGCCCGCGCGTAGTTCACCGGGATCAGCCGGACCTTGAGCGGCTCGGTGGCTTGCCGGTTCTTGTACGCCTCGGCGGCGGCCTTCTGCTCGGCCCGCAGCGTCTCGATCGGCGCGACGCGGATGATGTTGCCCACGTCCTCGCGGCCCAACCCCTTGGACTTGAGCACGATGTCCAGGGCCTGGTCCCAGGGGACGTTGCGCAGCTTGATGGTGACGCTGCCCTTCACGTCGTCGGCGACGATGATGTTCTTCTTGCTGATCTCGGCGATGGCGCCGAGCAGGTTCTTGATGTCGATGTCCTTGACGTTGAAGTCGACCTTGCGGCCCGTGTAG